>DATHEP010000203.1:0-11431 GCA_035318525.1 Conexibacter sp. | reverse complement strand
CCTTCGCGAGCGACACGACCGCCGCTCGCCGTGTGAGGCCCGCGTCCTCGAGCCGCGCGATCACGTCGCCCAGGCCGAGCGAGGGGACCGCGAGGAAGACGAGCTCTGCGCGCGCGAGCCCGGCCGACGCCGGCTCGATCCGCAGCTCGCGCGGCAGCTCCACGCCGGGGAGGTATTGCGTGTTCTCGCGCGCCTCTGCGAGCGCGTCGGACTGCTCGCGCGTGCGCGTCTGCAAGGTCGTGCGCATCCCCCCGCGCGCGAGCAGCACCGCGACGGCCGTCCCGAACGAGCCTGCGCCGACTACGACCGCGCGTCGCAGCTGGGGCGGCAGCGAGAGCTGGGGGCGGGGGATCGGCGGCACGAGGCCCGCGAGCCTAGCGCTCGGCGTGCGCCGGCCGCCGGCTCAGACGAGCGTCGCCAGCTCGCGGCCGGCCGCCTCGAGCGCGTCGGCGTCGCCGGCCTCGATCACCGACTGCAGGTCGAGGATGCGCGCACCGAACGCGTCGAGCGTGCGCGAGCCGACGGCGGCGAAGCAGGGGACGCCCGCCTGGCGCGCGCGCGTCGCCGCCTCGCCGGGCGCCTTGCCGGCGAGCGTGCCGAGGTCGAGCCGGCCCTCGCCCACGATCACCGCGCGGGCGGCGCGCATGCGCGCGTCGTAGTCGAGTTGGTCGAGCACGAACGGCGCGCCGCCCTCCAGCCGCGCGTCGCAGGCGGCCCACAGCGCGCCGGCGAGGCCGCCGCCCGCGCCGCCATACGCGACGCCGCGAGGGTCGCGCGGCAGCTTCGCGGCGAGCGCGTCGAGCCGTCTGCCGAGCTGCACGGCCCGCGAGCGCTCCAGCTCGCCGGCGCCCGCGAGCGCCTCCGCCACACGCTCGACCGAGGTGCGCACGTCGCACAGCAGCACGAGCCGCGCGCGTAGCCCGCCACCTTCCGCGATCGCCTCGACGGCGCCGGCGCCGCCGTCTGCCGCGATCAGGTCGCCGGTGGCGGCGAGCAGCACCTCGGCGCCGCTCGCGTCGGCCGCCAGCAGCAGCTCGCCGACTGTCTCGCTCGACTCGGCTCCGTCCGCCAGCACCCCTGCGAGCTCCACGATCGCCGTCCCGCCGTCCTCGATCACGCCGATCCCCACGTCGCGCCCGCCCACCGAGACGGCCGCGGTCTCGCCCGCGAGCGCGGGCAGGAGGATCTCCAGCGTTCCCGCGCCGCCGTCGGCGAGCGGGCACGGATCGACCTGCCAGCCGCCGGCCTCGAGCCCGCGCGCGAGCGCGGCCGCCACCTCGGGTGCGCGCAGCGTCCCCCTGAAGGCCGCGGGGGCGATCAGGACGGGCGCGCGCGGAGCGGAGGTCACGAGCGCATCCTGTCACGCTCGCACTGTCGCGTCGCGCCGCCGACGAGACGAGCACGGTTGCCGTTTGACCAGACGGCTGTCGAACGGCGAGGATGCGGCCCTTGAGTGCTCAAGGCGACAGGCCTCCCGCGTGGCTGGTGACGCTCCAGGTCGCCGCCGTCGTCGCCCTCCTCCCGCTCGTGCTGCTCGTCCCGGTGCTGGCGGGGGCGCTCGCCGCCGCGATCGTGCTGCTCGGATGGGCGCCCGTCGTGGGGGACCTGCTGCGCGCCGCTCGCCCGCTCGCCTTCCCGCTCGTGCTCGTCGCGGTCGTCGGCGCGTTCGGCAGCGCGCTCTCGGTCGGCACGCGGATCGCGATCGGCGTCGGCGCGATGGTCGTCGTGATCCCGTGGGCGGCGCGCGACTGGGTGCGCTCCGGCCGCAGAGAGATCGCCGGCAGCACGCGCCAGGTGCTGCGCGACAGCGGCCGTTCGATCGCCGTCGCGCTGGCGATCGCCGCGCTCGTCCTGATAGTGCTGGCGGCGGTACCCGCGACCCGGCGCTGGATCGGCGGCTCGGTGCGCAGCTTCGACGACCTCGGCGGGCCGCCGATCGCGCTCGCGCTGTGCGCCGTCGCGATCTGGGCGGTGGCGAACGTGCTGCGCGCGGTCGGCTTCATGCGATCCCGCATCCGTATCGTGCTCGGGATCGCGCTGCTGCTGCTCGGCGCGCGCCTGCTGATCGAGGCCGGCCTGCTGCCCGCCGTCGGCATCCCCGACGTGCAGGTGCTGCTGGCGCTTGCGGGAGCGCTGCTCGGCGTCGTCGTGATCGTGGAGCTGGTCGCGGTCGCGCAGCGCGGCAGTCGCGAGGGGCGGCTCGTAGCCGTCGTGCGCTGGCTCGGCGCGGACCCGCTCGGCGCGCGCGCCGAGCGCTTCCTCGCACGCGGGCTCGGCGTGGCGATCGCCTCGACCGTCCTGCTGCTCGCGGCGATGGCCTGGGGTGCGATCGAGGTCACGCGCGGCGACCACGCGATCGCGGCCGGGCACGTGCGCGGCGGCGAGCAGCCCGCCACGCCGCTCGCGGACATGACGGACCGCGAGCTGGCGGAGACGTTCGTGCCGGTGCTGCAGTTCGCGCACGAGGAGCGCTGGCTGCCGGAGCGCGTCGACCCCTACGTCGCGAGCGCGAGACTCGTGCCGAGACCGCCCGCTGGGACCGCGTTGGACGGAGGGCTTCCGACCACCTGCGAGCAGGACGTCGCCGACCCCTGCTACCGGCTCGTCTGCCCAACCGCGGCGTCGTCCTGCGCGCACACGCTGGACCTCTCGCAGCGGAGCGGGCGCACGCGCGACGGCACGGCGTACGTGCGGGTCGTGCGGCGCGCCCCGGCGCCGGCCGCCACCGCGCCCGGCGCCTTCGCCGAGCACAGACCGCGCCTGTTCGACGGCGGCATCCCCCGCTATCGGAGTGACCTGAGAACGCTCGTGCAGTACTGGCTCTTCTACCCCTACGACGAGTGGGTCGCGCCGCTGCTGGCCGGCCGCCTCGTGCAGCGGCACGCGGCCGACTGGGAGGCGGTGACGGTCGGCTTGTCCGACACGCGGCCGCTGTTCGTCGCCTACTCGCAGCACTGCGCCGGGCGCTGGCGGCCGTGGGAGGACGTGCTCGTCGCCGACGTGCCGAGCCCGCGCACGCATCCGCTCGTCGGCGTCGCGGTCGGCTCGCACGCGAACTACGAGCAGGCGCTCGACGCGCGCTCGCCCAACACGACGCTGTGCCAGGGGCTGCCGGAGACGAGCATCGACCTGCTGAGCTACGTCTGGAACATCCGCGACCGCACGGCCGACGACTTCAGCCTGATGCCGGCGGACCTCGTCCCGATCGCCTCCGACAGAGCGCCGATGACCTTCCCGGGCATGTGGGGCCGTGACGACGTCACCGAGTTCGTCGGCTTCGAGCCGAGAACGATTCACACGGGTCGCGGTCCGCGCACGCCCACGCGCCAGCCGCTGTGGACGGACCCGGTGCGGCGGATCTTCTGCACCGAGGCCTGGCGCGGGCCGCCGACCGCCCCGTGCTCAGCGCCCCGCCCCTAATCCGTGCCGACGGCGACGCGTAGGATGTGCGCGATGCGTCGCCTCCTCGCGCTGATCGCCGCGCTTGCGCTGCTGGTGCCTGCCACCGCCGGGCTTGCGGCCAGAGGCACCGCGACGGTCTACAGAGGCAGGACCGAAGGCAGAGCGGTCGTGATCGTGAAGGTGAGAGCCGGCCGCGTGACGTCCTTCAAGGCGTCGGTCTACGCCTCCTGCGGCTCCTCGAACCTGTTGATCGCCGTCGCCTACCCGCCGTCCGGCAGAAGAGGCGCGTCCGTGGCGATCAGGAACGGCGCCTTCAGAGCCACCTACCAGAGCGACCCCGCGCTCGACCCCGAGGACGACAGGCGCACGATCGCCGGCCGCGTCGGCAGAGGCGGCAGACTCACCGGCACGATCAGAGTCCGCGGCCTCTGCAGCGCCGACGAGGCCTGGTCGGCCAGACGCGCCGGCTGAGCCGCCGCCCCTCCTGGTCTAGTCGCGTCTGTAGCGCGTCGCGACGTACTCGTCGACCCAGGCGCGCGAGCTGCGCCAGCCGTCCGATCCCTTGACCGCCTTGAGCCGCCCGCGCGTCGCCGCGACCCGCAGCGCGTTGGCCGACAGCCGCTTGGTCGCGAGCGCCGGCAGCGGCACCAGCCGAGCAGGACCGGCGACGGCCGGCACGACGAAGCGGTGCAGGTTGTCGAGGATCGCGCGCGCGAGCAGCTCCCCGAGCAGCCCGCAGTCGCCCTCGTCCGCACGCTGGAGGGCGTCGAGGTAGCGCAAGCGATCCGCCTTCAGGATGATCGCCGGCGGGTAGCCGAGGCGCACGAGCAGCAGGTTGAGCAGCAGTCGCCCGGTGCGCCCGTTGCCGTCGAGGAAGGGATGGATCTGCTCGAAGCGCGCGTGGAGCCATGCCAGCTCCGCCGGCACGCGCGGCGCTTCGCGCTTGAGCAGGGATTGCGCGTCGGCGAGCCACGCGTCGATGCGCATTGGCACCTCGGGCCACGGTGGCGGCTTCATGCCGCCGGGGAAGCGCTGGATGTCATGGCGTCGGAGCGAACCCGGCCGCTCGTCGTCGCCGGCGTTCGGGTGCGGCGCGACATCCCACACCGGGCCGAGCGCGAGTGTGTGAACGTGACGGATCTCGGTCAGCGAGACGAGCGAGCCGTCGGCCCACGAGTGCGGCTCGACCCCTTGTCGGTAGACCCAGTCGGCGGCGTTCGCGTAGCCGCGCACCTCCATGTACTCGCGCAGCTCCTTGTTGCCGACCGCGCGTCCCTCGTCAAGCAGCCATGCGACCTGTCTCAGGACGAGCGTGTTGCCCTCGATCGCCGTCGAGTGGTGCGTCTCCTCGAGCCAGATCTCGTGCCAGATCGCCTGAGCCTTGAGCGGAGCCGGGAGACCGCCGAGCTCATCGCGGAGCTCTGCGATCTGAGCATGGAGCCGCTCGTAGAGGGCAGTGCGTGCTCGGTGGCCCCTTCTGTTGTGCAGCGCTGGCATGAGCCGACCCTACGGCGACGAGTCTGTTTGGTCTACCGCAAACGAATGGCACAGAACATCTTTTGTGTGTCCTGTGCTTCTTCCACTCACTCCGCCAACTGCTCGACGCCGCACTCCCGCGGCGGCTTGTCCTCCCGCCAGCGCAGCAGCTTCGCCCCGTGGCGGATGCGCCGGCCGCTGACGTGGTCGAACGAGATCTCGATCACGAGCTCGGGCCGCAGCGCGACCCACTCGAGCTCCTTGTCGCTCTTCCAGCGGCTCGGGTCGGCGCTGCCCCGCTCGCCGCTCGCGTAAGGCGCGAGTCTGTCAACCAGCGCGCGTCTCTCCGACGCCTTCAGACCCGACGTGTGGCCGACCGTGCGCAGCTCGCCGTCGGCGTCGTACAGCCCGAGGATCAGCGAGCCGACCGTGCGCTCCTCCTTGCCGGGCCGCCAGCCGATCACGACCGCGTCGATCGTGCGCAGGCGCTTGATCTTCGCCATGCCCTCGCGCGAGCCGGGCCGGTACGGCGCCGCCAGCTCCTTCGCGATCACGCCCTCGGCCGAGCGCAGCCATCTCTCCGCCTCCGAAGCGTTGCGCACGCACGGCGTCAGGTCCACGGGCGGCGCGAACGGGAACGCCTCGAGCATCGTCCGTCGCCGCCCGAACGGCAGCTCCAGCAGCGACTCGTCGTCCCGCGCGAGCAGGTCGAACGCGAGGAAGCGCGCGGGCGTCTCCTCCGACAGCCGCGCGATCCGCGAGGCGGCAGGGTGGATGCGATTCGACAGCGCGTCGAAGTCCTGCAACCCGTCGGCGCCGTCGATCACGATCTCGCCGTCCAGCACGTAGCGGCCCGCCGGGAAGCGCAGCTCGGGGAAGTAGCGTTCGAGCGGTCTGCCGCCGCGCGACTGGAGCGCGAGCGCATTCCCGTCGACGAACGCGATCGCGCGAAAGCCATCCCACTTCGGCTCGTACGCCCAGCCACCCCCCTCGGGCAGCGCCGCGCGCGAGCGCGCGAGCTGCGGGGTGAGCGGGGGAGCGAGCGGAAGCGCCACGGCCGGGCGATCGTAGCGCCCGCGCGAAAACCATTACGATCCCGAACGTGTCTCACGAGCACGCCACGGTCGCCGAGGAGGAGTACCTGCAGATGCTCTTCTGGCTCTACGAGGCGGGTCTGCCGATGACCGGCGCCAACCTCGCGCGCGCGATGCAGCTGTCCGCGCCGACCGTGCACGAGATGCTCGGGCGCCTCGAGCGCGACGGCTACGTGACGCGCGGCGAGGATCGCGTCGTCGCGTTCACCGAGCACGGCCGCGCGCACGCCGAGGAGATCACGAGCCGCCACCGCCTGATCGAGCGCTTCCTGACCGACGTCGTCGGCGTCCCGTGGGACGACGTGCACGAGGAGGCCGAGCGGATGGAGCACGCGATGTCGCCGCGCTTCGAGGCGTACGTCCGCACCGCCGTCGGCGACGCGACGACGTGCCCGCACGGGCACCCGATCAAGGTCGGCGAGCGCATCCTCGGCGTCCCGCTCGCCGACTGCGCCGACGGCGCGAAGATCAAGATCCTGCGCTTCGAGAACGAGGCGGAGGACCTGCTCCACTACCTCAAGGGCGCGGGCATCGAGCCCGGCCTCGAAGGCACGATCGGCCCGAGCGACGAGGAGCACGTCAGCTTCGCCTCCGCCGACGGCGAGCACACGCTCACCCGCAGCGTCGCCGAGACGGTCTCCGTCACCGCGGACCCGTCGCCTCCGCCGCGTACGGCCCTGCCGAGAGCTCTCGTCCTCGGCAGAGACCGTTACGGACGCTAGGCAGCCCTCAGCGGGCGGTGATGCGGTCGGCCAGCTCGGTCAGGCCGAGGAAGTAGCGGCCGTGCGTCCGCTGCAGCTCCCGCTCTGACTCGGCGTCGAGCGCGACGATCTCGATCTCGCCTCGTCCGTTGAACTCCGCCTCTGCGCGAAAGCGGGCCTGCATGGCCTCGGCCCGCTGCGCGTAGATCTGCTTGCGGACCAGCTCTCCGGCATCGCGGTCATAGACGAGCAGATAATGGGTCATGGTGTGATCATAGTTTGACGTGAACTCCAGATCAGCCTAGAGGTCGTCGAGCTCCTCGGTGAATGCCGCCAGTGCGGCGTCCACCTCGGCGCGATAGTCGCGAAGCTCGGGATCGTGTGGCTCTGCGAGAGCTCCCACCTCGTACGCATCGATCATTCCGGCGACCGCCTGAGCAATGCGGACGACGTTCCGTCGGATTCTGTACCGCAGGTCATACATCTTCTGCTGATCGGGAGGCAGCGTGGTGTACCAGGTCTGGGGCATCGCCTCAGGCGGCTCGCCGTATCGGATCCCTCGCCCGATCTTGTCCGCGAGCTTCTCGAAGAGGTCGGCCCACTCGTGCTGAAGCTGCGTGCGGACCTGAATCTCCACCGGAACGGAGCGGACGAGGACGATCACATGAACCGCCCGGTAGCCGTGCGAGGGCGTCATTCGTCGGTCCACGACTCTTGGGCGGCGGTCCCCGTCGAACAGGTGCGCCAGTCGAGCGACCAATTCATCCTGCTCCGCTCGGTCAAAGGTCCCGACGATGCGCATGCCCGCGATGTCCTGGATGTTCTTGAGCCAGGACCCGCCTTGGCGATGGAGCTTCTCGAGGATCGTCCCGGTCGTCTTGACGCGCGACGTCGGGGTGATCCCGAGACTGGCTTGCACCAGCGCCACCGCCTCCTCGAGCGCGTCGCCGTAGACCAGCAGCAGCTCATGAAGCGCCGCAAGGTCCTCGGGCGCCGGTGGCGAGCGTCTGACGAAGCGAGTGCCGAGCCGCTCGATCTGTGATCTGGACAGCATCGGAGTCCCGAGACGGTACTCGGGACCCCCGACGCGGCGGCGACCCCTAGGCCGCCACGCTGATCGAGCGATAAGCATCGGCCAGCCGCCCGACGCCCTCCTCGATCTGCGGGACCGACACGCCCGAGTAGGCGAGGCGGCAGGCGTTCTCGCCGCCCTCCAGCAGGAAGTCCGTGCCCTTGACGATCTGCACGCCGCGCTCGGCGGCGGCCGTGAAGAGCGCGTCGCCGTCGGTGCCCTCGGGCAGCTCGACCCACAGGAAGTAGCCGCCCTCGGGCTCGACGAAGCGCGCCTCCGGCAGCTCGCGCCGCAGGGCGGCGCACAGCGCCGACGCGCGCTCGCCCAACGCCGCCTTGACGGTCGCGATCGACGTCTCGAACGCCCCGCCGCGGCAGAACTCGTTGACGATCGACTGGGCGACCATGTTCGGCGAGATGTAGGTGTTGGTCGCGAGCTTCGCGATGCGCGCGATCAGCTTCTCCGGGCCGACGAGGTAGCCGACGCGGATGCCGGGACAGACGGTCTTCGAGAAGGACGAGGCGTAGACGACCTTGTCGGCCTCGTCGAGCGACAGCATCGTCGGCAGCGGCTCGCCACTGAAGCGCAGCTCGACGTACGGGTCGTCCTCGAACAGCGTGATGCCGTGCTCGGCCGCCAGCGCGAGCAGCGCGCGGCGCTTCGGCTCCGACAGCGTGTAGCCGGCAGGGTTCTGGAAGTTGGGGATCAGGTGCGCGAGCCGGGGCTTCGCACCCTCGGCGATCAGCGCCTCGACGCCGCCGACGTCGATGCCGTCCTCGAGCAGGTCGATCGGCCGCAGGTCCGCCCCGCGCGAGCGCAGGGACAGCAGCGTGCGGTCGTACGTCGGCTTCTCGACGATCACGACGTCGCCTTCCTCGACGAGCACCTCGAACAGGAACGCGTCCGCCTGCATCGAGCCGTTCGTGACGAGCACCTGCTCGGGCGCGACGCCGTGCTTCTCGGCGATCCAGGCGCGCAGCGGTCTGTAGCCGATCGACGTGCCGTAGGCGGTCGTGCCGGCGGGGTCGTTGGCGAAGGCTCGTGCGGCGGCGGCGCGCAGGCCGTCGACGTCGACGATGTCGAGCGACGGGGCGCCGCGGGCGAAGGAGATCGGAGCGGGTTCGGAAGCCATGGGAGGCAGGGTACGGAAAGCGCTCGCGCGTCGTCAGGCGGTCACAGCGGCTGCGCGGCGGGCAGCCGGCGGGCGCGTCAGGCCGACAGGATCTGCATGGCGATCTCGGCCGTCTCGGTCGGCGTTCTGCCGACGCGGACGCCCTTCGCCTCGAGCGCCTCGGCCTTCGCGGCGGCGGTGCCGGCCGTGCCAGAGACGATCGCCCCGGCGTGGCCCATCGTCTTGCCGGGCGGCGCCGTGAAGCCCGCGATATAGCCGACGACCGGCTTCGTCACGTTGGCCGCGATGTACTCGGCGGCCTCCTCCTCGGCGGAGCCGCCGATCTCGCCGGACATCACGATCAGCTCGGTCTGCGGGTCCTGCTCGAACAGCTCGATCACGTCGATGAAGGAGGAGCCGGGGACCGGGTCGCCGCCGATGCCGACGATCGAGCTGTTGCCGAAGCCGCGCTGGGCCAGCTCGTTGCCGATCTGGTAGGTCAGCGTGCCGGAGCGCGAGACGACGCCGACGTTGCCCTCCTTGAAGAACGACGCCGGGATGATGCCGACGTTCGCCTTGCCGGGGGAGAGGATGCCGGGGCAGTTGGGTCCCACCAGGCGCGCCCCGGGCGTGCGCTTCAACTGCGTGTAGACGCGCAGCTCGTCGTGCGCGGGGATGCCCTCGGTGATCGCGACGACGAGTCTGACGCCGGCGTCGAGCGCCTCGAGGATCGAGTCGGCCGCGAAGCGCGGCGGGACGAAGATCATCGCCGTGTTCGCGCCAGCCTTGTCGACGGCGGCATGGACCGTGTCGAAGACGGGGATCCCCTCGACGTCCTGGCCGCCCTTGCCGGGCGTCACGCCGGCGACGACCCGCGTGCCGTAGGTGCGGTTGTTGAGCGCGTGGAACGTGCCCTCGCGACCGGTGAGCCCGGTGACGACGAGGCGCGTGTCGTTGTCGACGAGGACGCTCACGCCGGGGCCCCCTGCGCGGCGGCCAGCTCGACGACCTTCGCGGCCGCCTCGTCCATCGTCGCCGCGGTGGCCACGTTCGGCAGGCTCGCCTCGGCCAGCAGCTTGCGGCCCGCGACGTCGTTCGTGCCGTCGAGGCGCACGACGAACGGGACCCGCGGCTTCACCACGTCGAACGCCTCGATGAGGCCCTTCGCGACCTCGTCGCAGCGGGTGATGCCGCCGAAGATGTTGATCAGGACCGCTCTCACCTTGGAGTCGGAGAGGATCACCTCGATCGCGCTGACGATCGCGTCGGCCTTCGAGCCGCCGCCTGCGTCGAGGAAGTTCGCCGGCGAGCCGCCGGCGCCGGCGACGACGTCGAGCGTGCTCATCACGAGCCCGGCGCCGTTGCCGAGGATGCCGATGTCGCCGTCGAGCTTCACGTAGGTGAGCCCGCGCTCGTGCGCCATCTGCTCCTGCTCGTCCTCCTGGGAGGGGTTGCGCAGGGCTGCGTTGTCGGGATGCCGGTAGAGGCTGTTGCCGTCGAGCGTGACCTTGGCGTCGAGCGCCTTCACGTCGCGCTCCCCGGTGACGATCAGCGGATTGACCTCGACGAGCATCGCCTCCTCGGCGACGAACGCGGCGTAGAGCTTGGCGAGCATCGCGCCGATGGGCCGAACGACGTCGGCGTCGACGCCAGCCTGGAACGCGAGCCGGCGGCCGTGGAAGTCCTGGAAGCCGAGCAGCGGGTCGACGTGCAGTCTCACGAGCGCCTCCGGCGTCTTCTCCGCGACCTCCTCGATGTCCATGCCGCCCTGGGTGGAGAGCATCACGAGGGGTGCCTTGGCGGCGCGGTCGAAGACGATCGAGGCGTAGTACTCGGAGGCGATGTCGGACGCGGCCTCGACCCACACCTCGTGGACGGTGAAGCCGCGGATGTCCATGCCGAGGATCGCGTCGGCCGCGGCCTGCGCCTCGGCGCGGTCCTTGACGACTCTGATCCCGCCGGCCTTGCCGCGGCCGCCGATCAGCACCTGCGCCTTGACGACGCAGGGATAGCCGATCTCGTCGGCGGCGGAGACCGCCTCCTCGACGGTGGCGGCGGGCTTCCCGGACGGGACGGGAATGCCGTGTCGGGCGAACAGCTGCTTGCCCTGATACTCGAGCAGGTCCATCGCGGCGCGGCACCATACCCGACGGCGGTAAAACGCGTCGTGCACCCTGCGGAAATGGACCCGCGGCGCGCGCAACCGGCCTCGGAAGGCATAATGCCCGGCCGATGCCGATTCCCAAGAACGTCACGTTCGTCACATTCGACGCCTACGGCACCCTGATCGACTGGGACAGCGGGGTCTACGACGCGTTCGTAAGAGAAGCCAAGCGCGATGGCTTCGAGATGGACCGGGACACGCTGATCCCGCTCTTCCACTCGATCCAGCAGCAGATCCAGGCGGGCTCGTACGAGCTCTACGCGGAGGTGCTGCGGCGCACGGCGATCCAGATCGCCGAGGAGATCGACTGGCCGCTCGAGCCCTCGCGCAGCGGCTTCCTGCCCGACTCGGTGCAGCGCTGGCCTGCCTTCAGAGAGGCGAACCCGGTCCTGCAGAGACTCGGCAAGCAGG
>DATHEP010000202.1:0-3309 GCA_035318525.1 Conexibacter sp. | reverse complement strand
CGAGGCGGACGTGGCCGATGTCGCCCGCCGCGCCCTGGGCGCCGCGGTGGATCCGGCGGCCGGCGACGATGCCGCAGCCGATGCCGGTGCCGATCTTGACGTAGAGCAGGTGCTCGATGTCGCGCCAGTGGGTCCAGTGCTCGCCGAGCGCCATGATGTTGACGTCGTTGTCGACGAGCACCGGCGCGTCGTAGCGGCCGGCAAACCAGCCGGGGATCGAGAAGTGGTCCCAGCCGGGCATGATCGGCGGGTTGGTCGGCTCGCCGCGATCGAACGCGACTGGGCCGGGCACGCCGAGGCCGACGCCGCGGACGTGCGCAGCCGAGCGGCCCACCTGCGCCAGCAGCGCACCGAAGCGCGCGTCGACGACCGCGAGCACCGCCTCCGGACCGTCGGAGATGTCGAGATCCTCGACCTCCTCCGCCAGCGGCGCACCGCCGAGGTCGCAGACGGCTAGGCGCGAGTGGGTGGCGCCGAGGTCGGCGCACAGCACGACACCCGAGCCGTCGTTGAACGACAGCGCGGTCGCGGGGCGTCCGCCGGTCGAGTCGCCTCCGGCCTCGCTGACGAGCTCGTGCTTGAGCAGCGTGTCGACACGCTGCGCGACCGTTGAGCGCGAGAGACCGGTGCGACGCCCGATCTCGGCGCGCGTGAGCAGGCCGGCGTCGCGGATCAGCCGCAGCACGGCGCCGGCGCTGGCCGCCTCGCCCGCGAGCGGGCGGGCCGGACCTTCGCGCTCCTCCTTCGCTGCGGTCACGTGGGGAAGTAAAGCACGAGATGCAGCAAGGTTTCGACTCGTGCAGTGCAGGGATATACGCACAGCAAATCGGATTCAACGCATCTTTTGCTTGACAGCCGGTAAAAGTCTGTGGGATCGTCAGACACATGAGTCGAGGAGGAGCTCCTCTGCGCGCCGGCATCGTCGGCGCGGGCTTCATCGGCGCGGTGCACGCCCGCTCGGCCCTGCTGGCCGGCGGCCGCGTCGCAGGCGTCGCGGCGTCGTCGCAGGCCTCCGCGCACGACGCCGCGGCGCGTCTGCGCGCGGAGCGCGCGTTCCCGACGGCGGACGAGCTGGTCGTCTCCGACGACGTCGACGTCGTCCACGTCTGCACGCCGAACCACCTCCACGTGCCGCTCGCCCGCGCGGCGCTGGAGGCCGGCAAGCACGTGATCTGCGAGAAGCCGCTCGCGCTCGACGACGAGGGCGCGCGCGCGCTCTGCGAGCAGGCGGCGGCGCGCGAGCTGGTCGGCGCCGTGCCGTTCGTCTACCGCTACTACCCGATGGTGCGTGAGGCGCGCGAGCGGCTGCGCTCCGGCGACAGCGGCCCACTGCGGCTGCTCCATGGCACCTACCTGCAGGACTGGCTGTCGCTGCCGGCCGACGACAACTGGCGCGTCGAGCGACGGCTCGGCGGCCGCTCGCGCGCGTTCGCCGACATCGGCTCGCACTGGTGCGACCTCGCGGAGTTCGCCTCCGGCCACCGCATCGCGCGCCTCTCGGCGCGCACCTCCACCGTCGTCCCCGCGCGCCGCGACGCCAGAGGTCGCCCGGCGTTCGCGCGCGGCGGTGACGATGGCCCCGAGAAGTCGGTCGACACCGAGGACGTCGCGATCGTGCAGTTCGAGACCGACGGCGGCGCGCTCGGCTCGGTCGTCGTGAGCCAGGTCTCGCCGGGCCGCAAGAACCGCCTCTGGATCGAGCTCGACGCAACCGACGAGTCGCTCGCATTCGACCAGGAGAGCCCCGAGCGGCTGTGGCGCGGTCGGCGCGACGGCGTCGCGCTGCTCCAGCGTGACCCGGGCGCGCTCGCCGCCCCCGCGGCCCGCCTCGCCACGCTCCCGGCCGGCCATCCGCAGGGCTACGCCGACTGCTTCGACGCGTTCGTCGCCGACGCCTACGAGGCGATCCGCACGGGCGAGGCGCCCGACGGCATGCCGACGTTCGCCGACGGCCGCCGCGCCGTGCAGATCACCGAGGCGGTGCTCGACTCGGCGGCCGCCGGCGGCGCCTGGACCGACGTGCCGAGCCCCGAGCTGGCAGGGGTCGCCCCGTGAGGCTCGGCCTGCTGACCGCCTGCATGCCTGAGCGTCCGCTCGAGGACGTCGCGGCGTGGGCCGGCGCGCACGGCTACGAGGCGCTCGAGCTGGCGGCGTGGCCGACGATCGCCCGCGGCACGCGCCCCTTCGTCGCGTCCCATGTCGCGGCCGACGCGTTCGACGAGCGGGAGTGCGAGCGCGTCCGCGCCGCGCTCGACGGCAACGGCCTCGCGCTCTCGGCGCTCGCCTACTACGACAACAACCTCCACCCCGATCCGGCGGAGCGCGAGGCGATCCACGCCCACGTGCGCGCGTGCGTGGACACCGCCGCCGCGCTCGGCGGCGTGCCGGTCGGGACGTTCGTCGGGCGCGACCCGGGCCGCAGCGTCGCCGACAACCTGCGCGAGGCGGAGCGCGTGCTGCCGCCGCTCGTCGCCTACGCGAACGAGCGCGGCGTGAAGCTGATGATCGAGAACTGCGTGATGGAGGGCTGGCACCCCGACGGCTACCCGGGCAACCTCGCCTACTCGCCCGAGCTGTGGGAGTGGATGTTCGAGCTCGGCCTGTACCTCAACTTCGACCCCTCGCACCTGCTGTGGCTCGGCGTCGATCCGGTCGCCGCGCTGAAGCCGTACGTCCACCGCGTGATCCACGCGCACGCGAAGGACGCCGAGACGTTCCCGCACGAGCGCAACCGCTATGGCTTCTTCGGGCGCACCTCGACCCGCGAGCAGGACCCGTGGGACATGGGCTGGTGGCGCTACCGCATCCCCGGGCTCGGCCAGGTCGACTTCCGCGGCTTCGTCGAGACGCTCCGCGCGGGCGGGTTCGACGGCGTGCTCTCCGTCGAGCACGAGGACCCCGTCCACGGCGGCACGCCGCAGAAGGTCGAGCAGGGCCTCCAGCTCGCGCACGAGCATCTCAAGCCGCTGGTGAGCCGATGACGCCGACGCTCCAGGTCCGCGGCCTCGTCAAGGAGTACCCGGGCGTGAAGGCGCTCAAGGGCGTCGACTTCGAGGTGCAGGCCGGCGAGGTCCACTGCCTGCTGGGGCCCAACGGCGCCGGCAAGTCGACGCTGATCAAGTGCGTCTCCGGCGCCGTCGAGCCGACCTCCGGCGAGCTCCTGCTGGGCGGCGAGCCGCTGCCGGTCGTCGACCCGGCGGCGTCGCTGCAGCGCGGCGTCGCGACGATCTACCAGGAGCTCGACCTCGTCGAGGAGCTGACGGTCGCGCAGAGCGTGTTCCTTGCGCACGAGCCGCGGCGCGGACCGTT
>DATHEP010000201.1:0-7777 GCA_035318525.1 Conexibacter sp. | reverse complement strand
TGGACGATGTTGTCGATCCCCTCGCGCAGAGCAGTGCCGGGGGCGACCATCTCGAGCGCCTTGACGAGCCGGGGCTCTTGGCGAGACTCGAGCTCCTCTTTGAGCTCTTCCCCGGTACGTGGCGCCATACCGAGGCCATTCTACCGGGTTTTCCTGTGTTTTTCGGCGTGACTGGAGGGATTCCTGAACGACTCTCGACGAATCCGTCGCAATCGGCGGAACGGCGGCGTTCAGGCAGTCGCGACGGCGCGCGGCGGCCCCTGCGCCCGTTCGCGCGCGCGCAGCGTCCGCAGCGCGGCGCGCAGCGTGCCGGCCTCCGGTGAGACGATCGACTTCAGGCCGAACTTGCGCGCCTCGGCGCTGCGCCGCTCGGCGTGCGCGACCGTGCGCAGCTCGCCCGTCAGCCCCAGCTCGCCGAAGCAGGCGAGCGGCGGGGGCGGCTGGCCGTCGCGCCCGGCGACCTCCCCGCCGGTCAACGGCACGCCGCGCGCCGCGCTCGCGACCGCCAGCGCGACCGCCAGGTCGGCGCCTGGCTCGTCGACGCGCACCCCGCCGACGACGTTCACGAACACGTCCTTCGTGCCGAGCGGGATGCGCGCGTGGCGCGTCAGCACTGCCAGCACGAGCGCCAGGCGGTTGCGGTCGATCCCGCTGACGACGCGCCGCGGCGGCTCCAGCTCTGAGTCGGACACGAGCGCCTGGACCTCGACCAGCAGCGGCCGCGAGCCCTCCATCGCCGCCAGCACGACGCTGCCCGGCGCACGCGTCGCCTCGCCGACGAAGCGCGCGGAGGCGTCGAGCACCTCGACGAGCCCGTCGTCGCGCATCTCGAACACGCCGGCCTCGCTCGTCGAGCCGAAGCGGTTCTTGAGCGCACGCAGCGTCCGATAGGTGCGCTCGCGCTCGCCCTCGAACTGCAGCACGCAGTCGACGAGGTGCTCGAGCACGCGCGGGCCGGCGAGCGCCCCCTCCTTCGTCACGTGGCCGACCAGCAGCACCGCGATCCCGTGCGTCTTCGCGACGCGCATGATCTCGCCCGCGACCTCGCGCACCTGCCCGACCGAGCCCGGCGCGCCGGTGAGGGAGGCGGCGTGCAGCGTCTGGACGGAGTCGACGACGCAGACGTCGGGCCGCTCGCGTTCGAGCGTCGCCAGCACGGCGCCCAGGTCCGTCTCAGCGATCACGGGGATCTGGAGGGCGCCGGGGCTCGCAAGCCGCTCGGCACGCAGCTTGATCTGCGCCGCCGACTCCTCGGCGGAGACATAGAGCGTCCTGCGGCCCGCGGCGACGAGGTTCGCGAGCGCCATCGTCGTGAGCGTCGACTTGCCGATCCCGGGCGAGCCGCCGATCAGCACGAGCGAGCCGGGCACGATGCCGCCGCCGAGCACGCGGTCCAGCTCGCCGATCCCCGTCGACAGGCGCGCGACCTCGTTCGCCTCGACGCTGCCGAGCGTGACCGGCGCGACCGCTCTCGCCGCCGACCCGCCCGCGCCCCCGCGCCCCCCGCGGCCGCTCGTCACCGGCCGTGCGACGGCCTCCTCGACCAGCGTGTTCCAGGCGCGACAGCCCGGGCACTGCCCGGCCCAGCGGGGCGTCTCGTGGCCGCATTCGGAGCAGACGTGGATGGAGGTGGCGCGGGCCATCGAGGGAGTCAGCGTACGCGGTGGTCCCGACGCGTCGGGCGGCGCCGCGGCCTCGCCGCTCAGCCGCCGAGCCCGACCGCCGCCGCCCGCACGCACGACGCGAACCCGGTCTCCCGGTGCGCCTTGTCGCAGAACGGCTTCGTCCGCGAGTGCCCGCAGCGGCACAGCACGAGCGGGCGCTCGTGGTCGTACGCGATCTCGTTCCCCTCGACGTCGATGAGCCGCACAGGTCCGGTCACCTTGTACGGCCCGTCATCCCGGACTCTGATCTCGACCGGCTCGCTCACGCGCAACGAGCGTACCTGTGCGGTACGCAAGTTGACCCGCATGAAAGAGAAACGGCGGCCCGGACACCCGGACCGCCGCTCTCAAAGCCTGCCGTTCGGCGCGCGCCGCTACTTCTCGGGCGTTTCGGACGGAATGCCGCCGTCGTCGGGGCCCTCGGGCTCGGACTCGTCGCCCTTGCCGCCCACGCCGACGGGCACCTTCTTCGGCTGCACGATCTCGATCGAGACCTCGCGGTCGTCGTTCTCCGGCGCTCTGTCGACCATCACGGTCGCTCCAGGCGTCAGCTCGCTCCGCAGCACGAAGTCAGCCAAGGGGTCCTCGATGTAGCGCTGGATCGCCCGACGCAGCGGACGCGCGCCCATCGCCGGGTCCCAGCCCTTGTCGACGAGCAGGTCCTTCGCCTCCTCGGACAGCTCCAGCTGCAGCTCGCGCTCCGCCAGCGACTCGCGGATTCGCAGCAGCAGCAGCTCGACGATCTGCTTGATCTCGTCCTTCGCCAGCTTGTGGAAGACGATCACGTCGTCGATGCGGTTGAGGAACTCGGGCCGGAAGACCTTCTTCAGCTCGCCCATGATCCGGTTCTTCATGTCGTCGTACGTGATCCCGGTCTCGTCGTCGGAGACCGCGAACCCGAGCGGCGTGTTGCGAGCGATCTCGTTCGCGCCGATGTTCGACGTCATGATCACGATCGCGTGGCGGAAGTCCACCGTGCGACCCTGGGCGTCCGTGAGGCGCCCGTCCTCGAGGATCTGGAGCAGGATGTTGAAGACGTCCGGGTGGGCCTTCTCGATCTCGTCGAGCAGCAGCACGCTGTACGGCTTGCGCCGCACGGCCTCGGTCAGCTGGCCGCCCTCGTCGTAGCCGATGTAGCCCGGAGGCGAGCCGACGAGCCGCGACACGGCGTGCTTCTCCATGTACTCGGACATGTCGATGCGCACCATCGAGTCCTCGTCGCCGAACAGGAACTCGGCGAGCGTGCGGGCGAGCTCGGTCTTCCCGACGCCCGAGGGGCCGAGGAAGACGAACGAGCCGGTCGGGCGCTTGGGATCCTTCAGACCCGCGCGCGAGCGCCGGATGGCCTTGGAGATGACCTCGATGGCCTGGTGCTGGCCGATGACGCGCTTGTGCAGCTCCTCCTCCATGCGCATCAGCTTCTGCGTCTCGGCCTCGGTGAGCTTGAAGACGGGGATGCCGGTCCACATCGAGACGATGTCGGCGATCTCCTCCTCGCCGATCGACGGCCGCTCGCCGCCGCCCTCGCCGGACTCCCACTGCTCCTCCAGCTCGCGCTTTCTCTGCGTCAGCTGGCGCTCCTGGTCGCGCAGGTTGGCGGCTCTCTCGAACTCCTGCGCCTCGATCGCGGCCTCCTTCGCGCGCCGCGTCTCCTCGATCTCGTCTTCGAGCTCGCGGTAGACGGGCGGGGAGGTCATCGACTTGATGCGCATGCGCGACGCGGCCTCGTCGATCAGGTCGATCGCCTTGTCGGGCAGGAAGCGGTCGGAGATGTAGCGGTCGGCCAGATCGGCCGCGGCCGTCAGCGCCTCATCGGTGATGTTCACCTTGTGGTGCTGCTCGTAGCGGTCGCGCAGGCCGCGCAGGATCTGCACGGTCTCGTCGGTCGACGGCTGGTCGACGCGGATCTGCTGGAAGCGCCGCTCCAGCGCCGAGTCCCTCTCGAGGTACTTGCGGTACTCGTCGAGCGTCGTCGCGCCGATCGTCTGCAGCTCGCCGCGCGCCAGCGCCGGCTTGAGGATCGAGGCCGCGTCGATCGCGCCCTCGGCCGCGCCCGCGCCGACGAGGTTGTGGAGCTCGTCGATGAACAGGATGATGTCGCCGCGCTGGGTGATCTCTCTCATCACCTTCTTGAGGCGCTCCTCGAACTCGCCGCGGTACTTCGAGCCTGCCACCAGGGCGGCCAGGTCGAGCGTGTAGATCTGCTTGTTCTTCAGCAGCTCGGGCACGTCGGAGTTCGTGATGCGCTGGGCGAGGCCCTCGACGACGGCCGTCTTGCCGACGCCCGGCTCGCCGATCAGCACGGGGTTGTTCTTCGTGCGGCGCGAGAGGATCTGCATGATCCGCTCGATCTCCGTCTCGCGGCCGACGACCGGGTCGAGCTTGCCGTCGGAGGCGAGCTTCGTGAGGTTGCGGCCGAACTGGTCGAGCAGCTTGGAGGACTTCTTGCCCTCGCCCTGCGCACCGGAGGCGCCCGCGCCCCCACCGCCGCTGCCGCTGCCCTGGCGGCGCCCGCCGGGGCCGGACAGCATGCGGATGACCTCGTTGCGGATCTTCTCCGAGTCGGCGTCGAAGTCGAGCAGGATGCGCGCGGCGACGCCCTCGTTCTCGCGCACAAGGCCGAGCAGGATGTGCTCCGTGCCGATGTAGTTGTGGCCGAGGCTGAGCGCCTCGCGGAGGGCCAGCTCCAGCACCTTCTTCGCGCGCGGCGTGAAGGGGATCTGGCCGGACGTGACCTCCTCACCGGAGCCGACGATGCGCACGACCTGCGCGCGCACGCGCTCGACGGTGATGTCCAGGCTCTCCAGCACGCGGGCGGCAAGGCCCTCCTCCTCGCGGAGCAGGCCGAGCAGGATGTGCTCCGTGCCGATGTAGTTGTGCTTGAGCGTCCGCGCCTCCTCCTGGGCCAGGACGACCACCTGGCGGGCCCGCTCTGTGAATCGCTCGAACATGGGTGCCGCTTCCTTCCCTACTGGGCGGTGCTGCGATGGGATGAGGTGGAGGGACGCGGACGCGCCCGCTCGCCCAGGTCATCGGCCGCAGGGCCGGAGAAGCTGAGCTGGCGGGTTCGTTCGCCGGGCATACGTCAGTCTACCAACCGACTGCACAGCACTTCGGTGCAGACCGCGCGTCTGGTGTTGCAGTTCTGCGCTCCGAGCGGGGTCGGCGCCGCGCGGCGCTCGCAACCCGGCCGCATGCAGGTCAATCGCGCATCGCCGGGAACAGCACGACCTCGCGGATCGATCTGCGCCCGGTCAGGACCATGACGAGACGGTCGACGCCGATCCCGACGCCGCCGGTCGGCGGCATCCCCTGCTCCAGCGCCTGCAGGAACGCCTCGTCGTACGGCTGCGCCTCCTCGTCGCCGGCGGCCGCGTGGGCGCGCTGCTGCTCGAAGCGCCGGCGCTGCTCGTCGGGGTCGTTCAGCTCCGTGAAGGCGTTCGCGATCTCCATCCCCTGGCAGTAGGCCTCCCAGCGCTCGGCGAGGCGCGGGTCGTCGCGGTGGCCCTTCGCGAACGGGGACAGCTCGACCGGGTAGTCGAACAGGAAGGTCGGCTCGATCAGCGTCGGCTCGACGTGCTTCGTGACGAGCTCGTCGACGAGCTGAGCCCACGTGTCTCTCGGCGGCGCCACGAGGCCCTTCGCCGCCATCGCCGCCGCAAGCTGGTCGCGCTCACGCGCCGTGAGGATGTCGATCCCGGTGCGCGAGCGGATCGCGTCCGTCAGCGTCTCGCGTCTCCACGGCGGGGTGAAGTCCAGCTCCCCCTCGTAGCCGGCGGCCGTCGCCGCGGCCGCCACGAGCTGCTCGGTGCGCGCCGCCACGTCGCGGTAGTCCGCGTAGGCCTCGTAGAACTCGACCATCGTGAACTCGGGGTTGTGCTTCTGCGAGACGCCCTCGTTGCGGAAGTCCTTGCCCAGCTCGTAGACGCGTTCCAGCCCCCCCACGATGCAGCGCTTCAGATACAGCTCGGTCGCGATCCGCAGGTACAACTCACGGTCGAGCGCGTTGTGGTGTGTTGTGAAGGGCCGCGCCGCCGCACCCCCGTACAACGGCTGCAACACCGGCGTCTCGACCTCGACGAAGCCGGCGTCGTCGAGGTACCGCCGGATCCCCGCGACGATCCCCGCCCGCGCCAGGAACAGCGCCCGCGCCTCCTCCGAGGCCATCAGGTCCAGCTCGCGGTGGCGGAAGCGCGTCTCGACGTCCTGCAGGCCGTGGTGCTTCTCCGGCGGCGGGCGCAGCGACTTCGCCAGCAGCGCCCAGTCGTCGATGCGCAGCGACAGCTCGCCGCGCCGCGAGCAGAAGACGGTGCCGTCGATCCCGATCAGGTCGCCGAGGTCGAGGCCGACGAGGCGCTCGAAGTCGACGGGCGCCAGCACGTCGGCGCGTGCGTGCAACTGGATGCGGCCCGAGCGGTCGACGAGGTCGAGGAAGGCCGCCTTGCCCTGGCCGCGGCGCGCCGCGATGCGGCCGGCGATCCGGTACGACGCCTCGGTCTCCGCGCCCGCCTCCAGCTCGCCGTGGGCGGCGCGCACGTCGGCGATCGGGACGACGCCCGGATAGGCGTGCGGGAACGGCTCGACGCCCTCTGAGCGCAGCCGTTCGAGCTTCTGCCGGCGCGCGGCGAGGACCTGCGGCAGGCCCTCGTCGTCGGCGGCGGTCGGCTCGTCGTCGGGGGCAGTCATCGCGGGCCGAGGCCCTTGCGTCAGAGCCCGACGTCGATCTTCGTGATCTTCAGCTCGCGCTTCTTGCCGTTCGGCAGCGCGACGGCGACGATCTCGTTGCGCTTGGAGCCGATCAGCGCCTTGCCGACAGGCGACTCGTTCGACAGCTTGCGCTCGGTCGGGTTCGCCTCGGCCGAGCCGACGATCGTGTACGTCTCACTTCTGCCGTTGCTCTGATCCTTGACGTGGACGATCGAGCCGACGCCGACGACGTCTCTCGCGACGTCCTTCGCATCGATCACCGTCGCCGCGCGCAGCTTCTCCTCGAGCTGGGCGATCTTCGCCTCCAGCATCGCCTGCTCGTTCTTGGCGTCGTCGTACTCGGCGTTCTCGGAGATGTCGCCGAACTCGCGCGCCTCCTTGATGCGTGCCGCGACCTCGCGCCGCTTCTCGGTCGAGAGGTACTCGAGCTCGCTCTTGAGCTTCTCAAGACCGTCCGGCGTGAGGATGACGTCCTTGGGCATGAGGTGACCTTGGCAGTGCGAGGGTGTGCAGGAGGCCCACCGGCCGGAGAAAGCACAAACCCCGCTCGGAGGCGGGGAATCCGGCGAGTCCGGCTCGACGGGTCGGCAAGTATAGCGGCCGGTCGAGAGGCCCTTCGCACCGGAAGCCGGACGGGTCTCTGTTGCGTCCCCGTGCCCGCTCGGGCATGCTGGCGCATCGGGGATCCGACGCAAGGGGGAGCGTCAACGTGCGCATCGCGGTCGTCACGAGCCTGGGCATCGTCAACTCGGTCTACCGCGCACTCCCGTTGCGGGAGCTGCAGCGCGCCGGGACCGAGGTGCTCGTCGACGACGAAGGCACGGCGATGGTCGAAGGCCGCCTGCGCGGCTTCGACGTCGTGCACGTCTTCCGCTACCACGAACGGGAGACACGCCGGGCGATCCGCGCGCTGCGCGAGGGCGGCACCGCGATCGTGTGGGACAACGACGACGACTTCAGCGGCCCCAACAAGCTGCGCTCGCAGCAGATCCACTCGCAGCTCGTCGAGATGCTGCAGCTCGCCCACGTCGTCACTACGACCTCCTCGGTGCTCGCCGAGCAGTACCGCGGCTGGGGCGCCGGCGAGGTCCACGTGGTCGAGAACTACCTGCCTGACTACTACGCCGCGGAGCGGCCGCCGCACACGGACGGGCTCCTGATCGGCTGGACCGCCGCCGGCGAGCACGCCTACGACCTCAAGCACCTGCGCATCCGCGAGACGCTCGAACGGCTGCTGGCCGCCCACCCGGAGGTGCGCGTCGCGAGCGCGGGGCTCCAGCTCAACCTGCCGCCGGACCGCTACACGTACACCGAGGTCGTGCAGTATCAGCAGCTCGCGCGCTACGTCGGCGCGTTCGACGTCGGCATCGCGCCGATCGCCGACATCCCGTTCAACCGCGCGAAGT
>DATHEP010000200.1:0-2175 GCA_035318525.1 Conexibacter sp. | reverse complement strand
GTCCTTGACGTTCGCGACGAAGCCGGTGTTCGTCTGCACCTGCGGGTCGGCGCCCTCGATCGCGGCGAGCACGAAGTAGCCGGAGCCGATCGCCCGGTCGGTGTCGGTGCCGCCGCGCCGCAGCCGCGCCTGCTGACGATCGGCCTGCGCGCGCACGCGCACGACGCCGTCGAGTATCCGCCCCGTCCCGCGGGCGAGGTCGGTCGTCCCGCCGACGGCCGCCTGCAGCCCGTCGGCCAGCGCCCGCGCGCCGCTGCCGCCGCCCGGACCATCGAGCAGCGTCCGCACGCCGACGTCGAGCTGGGCAAGTCCTCTGCTGAGCTGGTTGGTCCCGGCGGCGAGCCGGTCGGTGCCGTCGGCCGTCCGCCCGATGCCGTCGGCGAGTCTGCTGCTGCCGTCGGCGAGCTGCAGGAACCCTCTTCTGAGCCGCGCGACACCTCTCGCGAGCGCGCGCGTGGCGATCGCGTTGGCGTCCTGCGTGGTCGTCGCCGTCGAGAGATTGAGCGCGACATCGCCGAGCGTCGTGAGCGCGTCGGAGACGGCCCTGCGCGCCCGCTGGACGCTCGGGTCCGCGGCAGCGGCCGGCGTGAGCGTCGTCTCCGAGAGGTCGCGGAGCGCCGACTGCACCGACGACTGCGCGTCGTCGAGCGGGTCGATCAGCTGGCTCGACGCGGTGCGGCTCGCGTCGTTGAGCGAGTCGCGCAGCACCTCGACGTTCGTCTGCAGTCTGTCGACGCCCGGCGCGGCTCTCCCGATCACCCGCGCGAGGCGGCCGGCGCCTCTGCTCGTCTGCTCGACGCCGTCGGCGAGCCGGCGCGAGGCCGGCGCAGCTCTCTCGGCGCCGGCCGCGAGCTGGCCGCTGCCGCCGGCGAGCTGCTCGATCCCGGTGACGAGGAGGCTCGCGCCCTCGGCGCCGGCGGCGAGCCCGTCGCGCAGCTGCACCGTGCCGCCCTCGGCGGCGCGCAGGCCGCGCTCGAGCCGGCCCAGCGGCGCGCCCGCGTCGAGCGCCCCGGTCGTCAGTCTGCGCAGCTGCTGCGTGGTTCTCAGCAGCACCGCCGGGCCGAGCACCGACTCGACGCCGGGAAGGCGGCTGACGCGCTCCTGGAAGCGGTCGATCTCGCGCAGGCGCTCGGTCGTCGTCATCGGGCCGCGCGTCACGAAGTCGACCTCGAACGGCGCGGCGAAGCCGCCCCCGCGCAGGCGCTCGAAGCGCTCGAAGCTGAGGCGCTCCGGGTTGTCCGGCGGCAGGTTCGCGATGTTCGGCGGCCCCGTGTCGAGCGCGATCGCCGGCGCCGACAGCAGGATCAGCGGCAGCAGCGTGAAGAAGGCCGCCGCGCCCGGCCGGCGCAGCGCCCGCTCGGCGATCGCGACCCACGGGCTGGCGGTGCGCGCGCCGCCGATCTGGAAGCGGTTCACGTTCGTGCCGAGCACCGCCAGCAGCGCCGGCATCGCGAGCAGCGCCACCACGACGGACAGGAGGGTCGCGACGATCAGCCCGAGCGACGAGGAGACGAGCAGCGCCCCCGGCGAGATCAGCAGCGCGCACAGCATCCCGATCGCGAGCGCCGAGCCGGCGAACAGGACGGTGCGGCCAGCGCGGGCCGTCGTCTCCTCGACCGCGTCGGGCACGGAGCGCCCGTTCCCGAGCTCCTCGCGGAAGCGCGAGACCATCAGCAGCGAGTAGTCGACGCCGAGCGCGAGCCCGATCATCGCGACCATGCTCAGCGCGAGCGCGTCGATCTCGACGCGCGTGCCGATCGCGCCCATCAGCGCGGTGCCGATTCTGATCACGACGAGCCCGCTGAAGGCCGGCACGAGCGCCGCCAACGGGCTGCGGAAGATCAGCAGCAGCATCACGAACAGGACCGGGAGCGCGATCAGCTCGCCCTTGTCGAGCGCCTCCAGGGAGGTCTCGTTGATCGCGCGCATGAGCGGCGCCGAGCCGGTCAGCTCGGTGTCCAGCCCGCCGCGCTCGTAGCGTTCGAGCACCTGCTCGACGGCCGGCGTCGTCTCGTCGAAGATCTCGTTGAACGAGCGCCGCACCTGGATGCTCAGGAGCGCCTGCCCGGGTCGCTCTCTCAGCACGCGTCTGCCGCCCTGCGCCCACGGGCTGAACACCTCCACGCCCTCGATCCGCTGCAGCTCGCGGACGATCTGCGGCCCCTCCCGCTCGAC
>DATHEP010000199.1:0-2032 GCA_035318525.1 Conexibacter sp. | reverse complement strand
GGGGCGCGCCGCAGACGATCGGCCTGCTCGTCGCGGCGGCGGTGCTGCTGCCGCTGACGGTGGTGTGGGAGCTGCGGCAGTCCGAGCCGCTGATCCAGCTCCGCCTGTTCGCGAACCGCAACTTCGCGGTCGACAACGCGGTGCTGGCGGCGGTCCAGTTCGGGCTGATGGGGATCTCCGTGTTCGGCGCGATCTGGGTGCAGGACGTGCTCGGCTTCACTCCGATCGAGGCGGGCCTGTCGCTGCTGCCGCTGACGCTCACGCTGCTTGTGCTGGCGCCGCGCACCGGCGCGCTGTACGACCGCGTCGGCCCGCGCTGGCCGGTCGCCGCGGGCGGGCTGGCGGTGGCGGCCGCGCTCGGGTGGTCGGCGTTCGCGTTGAGCGAGCTGTCGTACTGGTGGATCGCGCCCGCGTACCTGCTGCTCGGCGCGGGGCTCGCGTTCGTGATGACGCCGGCGAACACGGACGCGATGAACGCCGCGCCGCCGGCGCTGCGCGGCCAGGCGTCGGGCGTGATCCAGACGTCGCGCCAGATCGGCGCGACGATCGGCATCGCGCTGATGGGCACCGTCGTCGCGAACGTCCAGTACGACCAGATCGCCGACGTGCTGACGCAGCAGGCCGGGGTGCCGGAGTCGCAGGTCCCCGCGGTCGAGCAGCAGATCGGCGCGGCCGTGCAGGCCGGCAGAGGCGCACCCGCGAACGTCCCGGACTCGCTCGTGCACGCGCTGAAGGAGGCGATCACGACCGCGATCTCCTCTGCCTACTGGGTCGCCGCCGGCGTGCTGCTCATCACCGCGTTGGCGGCGGCGTTGCTCCTTCGTCACCAGCGCGCGGCCGACGCGGCGCCGGACGAGGGGGACGCCGAGGTGCCGATGGCGTTCGGGTAGGCGGTTGGCCCCAGTGAGCGCGATGACAGATGTAGTGGGTGGCGCACAGACGCTCGCCGACGTAGCATCGATCGGGACGGAGGGTGAAGCGCCGAGGTGGCGTGACCGTCTGGTAAGCGCGAGTCCGAGGTAGCTCCTCGGATGGAGTTCGAGTCTCCCGCCCTCCGCCAAGCCTTGCTGGCCGGCGACCGGCTCAGAAGGGGGCGCGACGATCATGCGCCCGCGGGCTCGCTACCCGCTCACCTTCGTCGGTCGCTGGTCACAGCGAGGTTGCAACAGCTCCCCATCCGGCTACCATGGAGATGCGTTTATCAGACGGTACGGGTTCGCTACCCGCGCTCGACCCGCTCCCCGGAGCGGGTCGATGTCGTTCCGGGGTCCGAGCGTCTAGAGCGCGAGCCCGAGCGGCGACTCCAGCAGCGCCCGGATGCGGGCGAGCAGCTGGGCGGCGTCGGCGCCGTAGAGGATGCGGTGGTCGCTGACGAGCGTGAGGTTCATGCGCTTGCCGGGGACGACGACGCCGTCCACGACGACCGGTGTGTCACGCAGCGCGCCGACCGCGAGGATGCCGGCCTGGCCGCCGTTGACGATCGCGGTGAACTCGGTGACGCCGAACATGCCGAGGTTCGAGACCGTGAACGTGCCGCCGCTCAGCTCCGGCGGCGTGATGTCGCCGGAGCGCACGCGCGCGGCGAGCGCGCGGGCCTCGGCGGCGATCTCGCCGAGCGACTTCTGGTCGGCGTCGAACACCGTCGGCACGATCAGCGCGTCGGGCGCCGCAACCGCCACGCCGACGTTCACGCGCTCGTACAGCTCGAACTTCCCGTCCTTGTAGGCGCCGTTCGCGCGCGGGAGCTCCCGCAATGCGAGCGCGGCGGCCTTCACGACGAGGTCGTTATACGACGGCGCGGGCCGCTCCTCGCTCGCGAGCGCCTTGAGCTGCTCGCGCAGCGCGACCGCTGCCGCCATGTCGACCTCGGTCGTCACGTGGAAGTCGGGCACTGTCGCCTTCGCCTCCGCCATCCGCCGCGCGATCGTCTGCTGCGTACGCGACAGCTCGACCGTCGTCGCCTCGCCCTTGCCGGTGCCGCGTTCGCTCGAGGTGACCGGGCCGGGGGCGGCGGCGGGGGCCGGGGCTGCGG
>DATHEP010000198.1:0-2281 GCA_035318525.1 Conexibacter sp. | reverse complement strand
ATGTTCCCCGCCGGCTCGGGCGTCGGCGCGTTCGGACCCGATCACCTCACGTTCGACCTCGACGAGTCCTCGCGCCTGTCGCTGTCGTTCTACGGCAAGCGGCCCGGTCCCGGGATGCGGCTGGACAAGATGAGCATGCAGTTCTCGCTCGAGGAGACGGGCGCCGACGACGACGCGCTCGAGGCCTACGAGCGGCTGATCCACGACGCGATGGTCGGCGACCACACGCTCTTCACGACGGCCGACGGCATCGAGTGCCTGTGGCAGGTGTCCGCGCCGCTGCTCGAGAGCCCCTCACCGCTGCACGCGTATGCGCCCGGGTCGTGGGGCCCGGAGGCGACGGAGGCGCTGATCGCGCCGCACAGATGGCGGCTGCCGTTCGCGCGCCGCTGGCGCAACTCGACGCCGCGGCCGTAGGCGCCGGCCGTCAGGCCGCGACGGCCTCGAGCATCGCGGCGCCGAGCAGGTGGTCGAGGCCGGAGCGCAGCGTCGCGTTGGCGGCCGAGACGCGGAACTCGGGACCGAGCCGCAGGAGCCGCGGTCCGCGCGAGGTCTGCAGGTCGAGCACGACGTCGGACTCCCCGGGATGGAGCGCGATCAGCTCCTTGAGGTCGTCGATCACGCTCGCGGGCAGGGCCGTCGCGTCGAGCCGCAGGCGCACGGGCGGCGGGCCGACGGGGATCGCGCGCGCCTGCTCGCGCGCCTTCTCGACCTCCTGCTCGGTCGGCTCGAATCTGGTGGCCTCCTGGAGGATCACGCACGTCGTCGTGGCGTCCTTGTGGTCGACCTTGCCGCGCACGAGCACGACCGAGTCGAGCGCGAGCGCCTCCTCGTGGGCGGCGAGCGCTCTGCCGAACACGAGCAGCTCGACGCTCCCCTCGAGGTCGTCGAGCGTGGCGAACATCATGTGGTCGCCTCTCTTCGTGCGGATCTTCTTCGCCTGCGTGATGATCCCGCCGACCGTGACCCATTCGCCGTCGCGGCGGTCGGGCAGCTGCACCAGCGAGCAGTCGACTCTCAGCCGCATCGCGTCGCGCACCGCCTTCAGCGGGTGGGCGGAGACGAACAGGCCGATCGACTCCTTCTCGACCGCGAGCAGATCCGCCTGCTCGAACTCCTCGCTCGGGATCGGCGGGTGGCTGGGCGCCGCGAACGCTGCGGCGGCGCCCGATCTCGAGCCGGCGTCGTCGAGGCCGAGGTCGAAGATCGAGCCCTGGCCGATCTCCGCGTCCTGCTGCGACTTCTGCCCCGCCGCCTGCGCCTGCTCGAGCACGGACAGCATCCCCTTGCGCGTCGCCCCCGTCGAGCCGAACGCGCCGCACTTGACGAGCGCCTCGATCGCCTTCTTGTTGACCGTGCGGCCATCGACGCGCTCGCAGAAGTCCCATATCGAGGTGAACGGCCCCCCCTCGTCGCGCGCTCGCTTGATCGCTTCCACCGCCCCGAAGCCGACGCCCTTCACGGCGTCCAGCCCGAAGCGGATGTTGCCCTCGACGACCATGAACTCGTGGTCGGACTCGTTGACGTCCGGCGGCAGGATCTCGATCCCCATCTGCTCCGTCTGCGCGACGAAGAACGGCACCTTGTCCTTCGTGTCCATCACGGAGGAGATCAGCGCCGCCATGTACTCGGCCGGGTAGTTGGCCTTCAGCCAGGCGGTGCGGTAGGAGATCAGCGCGTAGCAGGCGGCGTGCGACTTGTTGAAGGAGTAGTCGGCCGACTTCTCGTTCGTCTGCCACAGCGTCTCGATCACCGACGTGCTCACGCCCGAGGCCTGGCAGCCGGCGACGAACTCGGGCTTCAGCTGCGCCATCGCCTCGCGGTTCTTCTTGCCGATCGCCTTGCGCAGGTCGTCCGCCTTCGCGCCCGAGAAGCCGGCGAGCGACTTGGCGATCTGCATCGCCTGCTCCTGGTAGAGGATCACGCCCTTCGTCGACTCGACTATCGGGCGCAGGCGGTCGTCGATGTAGGTGACCGCGTCCGGGTCGCGCTTGCCGCGCGCGTACGTCGGGATCTGGTCCATGGCGCCGGGGCGGTAGAGCGCGACCAGCGCGACGAGATCCTCGAACTCGGTCGGGCGGACCTTCTTGAGCGCTTCGCGCATGCCCTCGGACTCGAACTGGAAGACGCCGATCGAGTCGCCGGCGGCGAGCATCGCGTACGTCCTCTCGTCGTCGAGCGGCAGCGTCGCCATGTCCGGTCGCTCGCCGGCCGAGCGCTCGACGATGTCGAGCGCGTCCTCGATCACGTCGAGGTTGCGCAGCCCGAGGAAGTCCATCTT
>DATHEP010000197.1:0-3356 GCA_035318525.1 Conexibacter sp. | reverse complement strand
ATCGTCTTTCCGATCCCCGGCAGGTCGGTGACCGTCCCGGCGCGAGTCATCTCGGCCACGGACGCGCCTGCCTCGCGGACCGCCTTGGCGGCGTTGCGATAGGCCAGCACGCGGTGGACGATCGCGCCGTCGAGCTCGTAGAGGTCGCCGAGCTCGTCGAGCGCGGCGGCGATCTGGCTGTTCGTGGGGTCGGCCATGGCGCCTTGCAAGCGTACGTCGGCGGGCGGCGCGGGCGCGTCCCAACGCGGTCTCCGTTCGTCCAGGCCTCCGGTCACGGCGGGTGCGGTCTGTCATCGTGCAGGCGATGCAGGTCGACGACCTCGCGCTCGTCCGCGGCATCGATCCCACGCGCGCGACGCTCGCGCGCTGGAACGCGCGACCCGGCCCGGTGCTGAGGAGCTGGTCGCTGGCGAGCCTGGCGATCGCGCTCGGCCTGCTTGCAGCGGTGTGGATCGTCGCGACGGTGTCCGTGCCGGATCCGACCCCGCTGTTCGTGCTCGGCGTCACGGCGCCGCCGGATCTCGGCGACGTCGCCCACGTGTTGCAGCGCAACGCAGCCGTGCTCGCGCTGCACGCGTTCGCCTGCGTGGCCGGCTACATCGCCGGCAGCTCGCTGCCGCGCGAGGCGGCGCGGCGCAGCGGCCTCTGGCGCACGATCCACGACGCGGCCGGCCCGCTCGCGATCGCCTTCGTCACGGCCGCGACGCTCTTCTCGCTGACGACGCAGGCATACGTGCTCGGCAACACCGCCGCGACCGTGTCAAACCAGCTCGGCACCACGCCCGCGGCCTTGCTCGCCGCGCTGCTTCCGCACGCGCTGCTCGAGCTGTGGGCGCTGTTCCTGCCGCTCGCGGCGTGGCTGATCGCGAGCCGCCGCGGCCGCTGGGACGAGCTGCTCGCCGCGACCGTCGTCACCGTCTCGATAGCCGTGCCCGCGCTGATCGTGTCGTCCTTGATCGAGGTCTACGTGTCGCCGCATCTGGTGGCGGGGCTGGCGGGGTGAGCGGGTCGTTCGGATACCAGACAGCTGGTGTTGCGCTGTGAGATCGGGGCGCTATTCTCCGTCGCGATCAGGACGAGTTCGGTGAGTTCATCACCTCCTGAGAGGCCGGCGCCGCATCGCCGGCCTCTCGTCGTTCAAGAGCGCGGGTCGGCGCCACCGCATGACGCCGACCCCTGCTGCTACCGGTTCTCCCGGAGGATGATCAGCAACAGCAGCATGACCACTACGAGTTCGGGAACTCGTACCACCCCCTTTCTCAGGGCTCGCGCCCCGGCCGGAGTAGGAGCTCCGGCAGTTCTGGAGGTGGGCGGACGTGACCATGCCCCGCAGGTAAGCGGCGCTCGGCCCTTCGGTCTACAGCACGAAGTGGTGGATCTGCGCAAAGCCGCCACGCCGACCGCCGGCTACTATACTTTGTGAAGTAAAGACGACGAACGCGTTCAAGGAGCCGAGATGGCAGGCACGATCAGCGAGGTCACCGACACCAACTTCCAGGCCGAGGTCATCGAGTCCGAGACTCCGGTACTCGTCGACTTCTGGGCGCCATGGTGCGGGCCGTGCCGGATGGTCGCCCCAGTGCTCGAGGAGATCGCGCAGGAGAAGGGCGACGCGCTGAAGATCGTCAAGCTCAACACCGACGAGAACCAGCAGACGGCGATCGCCTACGAGGTGCTCTCGATCCCGACGCTGATCCTCTTCAAGAACGGCCAGGTGGCGAAGAAGGTCGTCGGCGCCTACCCGAAGCGCAAGCTCGAGGCCGAGCTGGAGCCGGCGCTGGCGTCAGCGTCGGGCGGCGCCGCGGGCTGAGCCCGAGCGCTGCTGCGGGCGGGTCCTGTCGTATCGGACCCACCCGCCCGCGCGCACACCGCCCTTCGGGCGGCGCACGTGCATCCTCACCCACCACCGGCTTCGCCGGCGGTGCCGCCGCTCGATCGGCGTTCCGCTACGCCCGGCTGACCGCGATCCGCAGCTCGAGTCCCTCGATGTTGACTGCATGCGCCGCGCCGTTTGCAGCACCGTCGTAGGCGACAGCGGTCGTTAGCGTTTCGCCCGTGACGTAGGGCTCGTGCTCGCGCGCCGCGGCGAGCAGCTCGTCGGCGCCGCCGAGCGTGAGGGCGATGCGGTCGGAGACGTCCAAGCCTGCCGCCTTGCGTGCGGCCTGCACGGCGTGCACGACCTCGCGCGCGAGACCCTCGCGGCGGAGCTGCTCGTCGAGCGCCAGCTCGAGGGCGACCGCGTGCGAGCCCTCGCGCTCGAGCTGGTAGCCCTCCAGCGGCTGCATCGCGATCGCGAGGTCGTCCGCTCCCAGCTCGTGGTCGTGGCCGTCGATGACGATCCCGACGGTGCGGCCCTCGCGCAGCGCCGCGCCGACGCCCGCCGGGTCGAGCGCGGCGACCGCGCTCGCGGCGAGCGGCATCTGCTTGCCGAAGCGCGGCCCGAGCGCACGGTAGTTCGGCTTGACCTCGAGCTGGCCGAGCTCGTCGGCGGCGGAGACGAAGCGCAGCTGCTTGACGTTCAGCTCCTCCTGCACGATCTGCGCGAGCCGTTCGATCGCCTCGCGCTCGCGGCCGGTCGCGACGACGACCGCCGCGCGCAGCGGCTGGCGCAGCTTGATCTTCGACTGCCCGCGCGCCGCCAGCCCGAGCCGCACCGCCTCGCGCGCCACCTCCATCGCCTCCTCCAGCGCGAGGTCCCGGGCGCCGGCCTCCGGGTAGTCGCACAGGTGCACGCTCGCCTCCCCGTCGGGGTCGAGGTTGCGGTAGATCTCGTCGGCGATGAAGGGAGTGAAGGGCGCGAGCAGCTGGACGACCGAGACGAGGCAGTGGCGCAGCGTCGCGAAGGCGGCTGCGTCGCCGTCCCAGAAGCGCCGCCGCGAACGGCGCACGTACCAGTTCGAGAGGTCGTCGACGAACGCCTGGACCACGCGACCGGCGCCGGTCGCGTCGTAGTCGTCCATCCGCTCGCGCGCGATCTCGACGGTCGCCGAGAGCCGCGACAGCGCCCAGCGGTCCAGCTCGTGCTCGCTCGCGGCCGGGTCCGGCAGCTCCCCGGGCGCGACGCCGTTCGCGTTCGCGTACAGGACGTAGAAGCCGTACGTGTTCCACAGCTGCAGCAGGAACTGGCGCACCGCCTCGCCGATCGTCTCGACCGAGAAGCGGTAGCCGTCCCACGGCTGCTTCGAGGTGAAGAAGTACCAGCGCAGCGCGTCGGCGCCGAAGCGGTCGAGCACCTCCCACGGGTCGACCACGTTGCCGCGCGACTTCGACATCTTCTGCCCGTCGGGGCCGAGCAGCAGCCCGAGGCAGACGACGTTCTTGTACGACGAGCGGTCGAACAGCAGCGTCGAGACCGC
>DATHEP010000196.1:0-7504 GCA_035318525.1 Conexibacter sp. | reverse complement strand
CGAGGCGGCGGAAGGCCTTCTTGATGTCGCCCTCGCTCGCGTCACGCGCGACGCCGAGCCGCTCGTAGTAGTCCGTCGACATGATGCTCACGCTTCGTAGACGTCCTCGACGTAGCGCGACAGCTCGCTCGCGGCCGCTCTCACCGAGCTGATCGCGCGCGCGTAGTCCATCCGCAGGGGCCCGATCACCGAGACCGTCCCGAGGTTCCGCGCCGGCAGGCCGTAGCCGGAGGACACCAGCGCCATCGAGCGCAGGGCGGGCGCCTCGTTCTCGCTGCCGATGCGGACGTAGACGTCACGCTGGTCGAGCGCCGAGCGCAGCACGCCGAGCAGCGACACGCGCCGCTCGAGCATCTCCATCACGGCGTTGAGCTGCTCGTGGTCCTCGAAGCGGTAGCTGCTGACGAGGTGGGAGCGCCCGTCGACGTAGAGCGATTCGTCGGCAGTGTCGGTCAGCTCGGTGAAGGCGGGCGCGACGGCCGCCAGGAAGCCGCGCTCGCGCGACCCGACCGTCGGATCCTCGAGCCGCTGGTGCAGCAGCCGCGCGCCGAGCCCGAGGCCGACGAGCTGCTCGTTGAGGTAGCTGGCGCCCCAGTCGACGAGGCCGGCGTCGATCGGCACTTCGAACGCCAGCATCCGCTTCGAGACGCCGCCGGTCGAGGTGATGACGACGACCATCAGCACCTGCGGCTGCAACAGCAGCACCTCGACGTGCCGGATCGTCGCCGTCTCGATCGGCGGCGCGGAGACGATCGCGAGCAGGTTCGTGACCTGCGAGAGCGTCTCGGTCGTGACGCGCATCGCCTCGTCGACCTCGCGCCGGGCGAGCGTGAGCGCCAGCGGCCGCTCCGCCCGCTCGGGCGGGGTCGCCGGCAGCAGGCGGTCGACGAAGTAGCGGTAGCCGGCGTCGGTCGGCACGCGGCCGGCGGAGGTGTGCGGATGTGCGAGCAGCCCGTGCTCCTCGAGCATCGCGAGCTCGTAGCGGATCGTGGACGGACCCCACGTCATCTCGATGTCCGTCGCCAGTGCCTTCGAGCCGACCGGCTGCCCGCCGTCGAGGTGGACCTCGACGAGCTTGCGCAGGATCAGCTCCTGACGTGGAGTCAGCATGCGATGGATTCTAGGACGGCGGCGGGCGGGTGCTCCGCCCACCGCCGCCGGCCGCTCAGCCGAGCGCGATCTCCGCCTCGGCGTTGCGCACGATGCGGGTGTCGCCTTGGCGCGCCTCCGCGTCGACGACGGCGACGCCGTCCTCGGCCGAGCGCACGGTGCTCGTGACGACGACCTCCTGCTCGAGCACGCCCATGCCGCGGAACTGCACCGACAGGCGCTTGAGCTTGTCGGGGCCGCCTGCCGCCTCCGTCTGCGCGCGCGCGACCTGCGCCATCGACCACAGTCCGTGCAGGATCCGGCCCGGCAGGCCGACCGACTTCGCGAACTCCTCGTCGATGTGGATCGGGTTGAAGTCGCCCGAAGCGCCCGCGTAGCGGACCGTGACGAAGCGGTCCGGCACGACCTTCAGCTCCGGCAGCGCGGCGCCCGGCTCGTAGCTCGCAGACACCGTCAGACCCCCCGCACGATCATCTTCCAGATCCCGGTGCAGACCGTCGCACCGCCGCCGTCCGTCGTCACGACCTCGAAGTCGTAGAAGCCCATGCCGCCCTTCTCCTCGATGCTGAGCACCTTCGTGCGCGTCGTCAGCTCCTCGCCCGCGACCACGACGCGCTCCCAGCGGAAGTCCTGCCCGCTGTGCACCATCATCGCGAAGTTGATGCCGACGTCCGGGTCGAACAACCCCGGCATCACCGACGGGGACTGATAGACGACCGCGAACATCGGCGGCGCGACGACGTCGTCATAGCCGGCGGCGCGCGCGGCGGCCGGGTCGAGGTGCAGCGGGTTCGTCTCGCCGACAGCCGAGGCGTACTCCTTCACCTTCTCGCGACCGATCGCGTAGACGACCGGCGGGTACTCCTTCCCGACGGCGCTCGTGTTGACTGGCACCGGGCTCCTTCCTCCTCTGGGGTGCGGCGGGCAGTGTAGCGGCGCCCGCCCCCGTCGAACGTCGCCGTTCACATGATCGTCGGGACGGCTCCGCCGTCGACCGACCAGGCGGCGCCGACGACGTCGCTCGCAGACTCCGAGCAGAGGAAGGCAACCACCGCGGCGATCTCCTGCGGCTCTGCGAAACGTCCGAGCGGGACCTTCGCGGCGGCCTCCGCCATCGCCGCTCTGCGGTCCTGCGCCGCGCCGGCGGCGACCGTCTGGTCGGCGAGGCCGCCCTTGCCGGCCCACAGCTCGCTCGCCGTGATGCCGGGGGCGACCGCATTGACGAGCACACCGCGTACGGCGAAGGCGTCGGCATACGCACGCGAGAGGGAGAGCTGCGCTGCCTTCGTGACGGAGTAGGCGGCGTTGCGCAGCGACGGGCGCTTGCCAGAGGTCGAGACGACGTTGACGATCCGCCCCCACCCCTGCTCGGCCATGACCGGCGCAGCCGCCTTCATCAGGCGCTCCGGCGCGCGCACGTTGAGCTGCCACTGGCCGTCCCAGTCGGCGTCCGTCAGCTCCTCCATCGGCTTCATGAACGACGTGCCGGCGTTGTTGACCAGCACGTCGATCCCGCCGAGCCGTTCGACGCACGCCGCGACCAGCCGCTCCCCGGCATCGGGCGCGGTCACGTCCGCAGCGAGGATCTCGGCCCCTTTCGGTGCCGCCTCGGCGAGCCCGTCGCGGTCGCGCGCGACCAGCAGCAGGCGCGCGCCCTCGGCGGCCAGCAGGTCGGCCGTCGCGCGGCCGATCCCCTTGCTGGCGCCGGTGACGAGGCAGCGCTTGCCGTCGAGGCCGAGATCCATCGTCGGCACATCATGTCGCGCGGAGCGGCCTCACGGCGTGAGCGCGGCCACGAGCTCGGCGGCGGGGCGCACGTCACGGATGCGCGCGACGGTCTCGCCGGCGTAGAGCGGCCCCGCCTCGACGAGCGTCGCGAGGCCGTCGTCGGTCGCCGGCGCGGGCGAGAAGAGCCTGCGCGTCGGGCGCTGCGCACGGGCGAGCCGGGCCTGCACGGCGGCCGGGATCCAGCGCGCGCCGACGCCGGAGAGCCGGTTGAGCGCGCGCAGGGCGAGCGGCCCGCGCGGGTCGGCGTCCAGCCAGCGGTCGGTCGCGGCGTTGCGCACGACGCGGTGCGGCGCCGGCCAGCCAAGGCCGAACAGCTCCGTGAGGACCGTCTCGTCCGCGTCGAGCAGCCGGCGGACGTAGCCGGGGTGGGCGCGGCTCTCCTCGCTCAACAGGAAGCGCGTGCCGGTGACGGCCGCGTCCGCACCGGCCGCCAGTGCCGCCGTCACGTCGGCGCGCTCTGCGATCCCACCGGCCACCAACAGGGGGACGTCGGCTCCGAGTGCCGCCCGAACGCGCGCCAGCAGCTCGTGCGCCGGGACGGTCCCGCGCACGTGGCCGCCCGCCTCGACGCCCTGCACGACCACGCCGTCGACGCCAGCTCGGTGCGCAGCGAGCGCCTCGTCGACCGAGCCGCACTGGTGCAGCCACACGCCCGGCGTGCGCCGCTTCGGTCGCCCCCAGAACGTGACGACGACGTCAGCGTCGGCCGCCACCTCGAACCAGCTCTCGCGCGCGAACGGCAGCAGCAGGTTGACCGCGAGCGGCTTGCCGGTCAGCAGCCGTGCCGCGCGCAGCTCGCGCGCGATCGGGATCGCGCCGTTCACCGCGATCGTGCCGAGCCCGCCCGCCTCCGAGACGGCCGCCGCCAGCTCGTGACGGCTCACCCCGCCGCCCATCCCGGCCTGGACGACGGGCACCTCGATCCCCAAGCGCTCGAGCAGCGCGGACACGCGGGCTACTTCTCGTCGCCCAGCTCGAGCACGGCGAGGAAGGCCTCCTGCGGAACCTCGATCCGGCCGACCTGCTTCATCCGCTTCTTGCCCTCCTTCTGCTTCTCGAGCAGCTTGCGCTTGCGCGAGATGTCGCCGCCGTAACACTTGGCGATCACGTCCTTGCGGTACGCCTTGACCGTCTCGCGGGCGACGACGCGGGAGCCTATGGCCGCCTGGATCGGCACGTCGAACTGCTGGCGCGGGATCTTCTGGCGCAGCTTCTCGGCGAGCGTGCGCCCGACGACGTGCGCTCTGCTGCGATGCACGATCATCGACAGCGCGTCGACCGGGTCGCTCGAGAGCAACACGTCGAGCTTGACGAGGTCCGATGCCTGCAGTCCGATCAGCTCGTAGTCGAGCGAGGCGTAGCCCTTCGTGCGCGACTTCAGCTGGTCGAAGAAGTCGAGCACGATCTCGGCCAGCGGCAGCTCGTACTCCAACTGGACGCGGTCGGCGGACAGGTAGTGCATGCCGGCGTGCGTCCCGCGCCGCTCCTGGCACAGCTCCATGATCGTGCCGACGAACTCCTTCGGACTGAGGACGGAGGCGCGGATGTACGGCTCGCGGATCTCTCTGATCTTCGACGGGTCGGGCATGTCGGTCGGGTTGTGGACCGCGACGATCTCGCCCGTCTCCAGCTCGACCTCGACCTCGACGGACGGCATCGTCGCCAGCAGCTCGAGGTCGTACTCGCGCTCCAGCCGCTCGCGCACGATGTCCATGTGCAGCAGGCCGAGAAAGCCGCAGCGGAAGCCGAAGCCGAGCGCGTCGGAGGTCTCCGGCTCCCAGGAGAGGGCGGCGTCGTTGAGCGAGAGCTTCTCCAGGGCGTCGCGCAGATCCGGGTAGCGGTCGGAGTCGATGGGGAACAGGCCGGAGAAGACCATCGGCTTGACGTCGCGGTAGCCCGGCAGAGCCTCCGTCGTCGGACTGCGCTTCGTCGTCAACGTGTCGCCGACGCGCAGTCTCGTGACGTCCTTGATGCCGGTTATGACGTACCCCACCTCACCGGGGCCCAGATGGGTCGCCGGCATCATGCGCGGGTTGAAGAAGCCGATGTCGTCGATCTCGGCCTCCGTGCCGGCCTGCATCGCGCGGATCGCCTCGCCCTTCTTGAACGTGCCGTCGACGACGCGCACGTAGGCGATCACACCGCGGTACTGGTCGAACTCGGAGTCGAAGATCAGCGCGCGCGGCGGCGCGTCCGGGTCGCCGTGCGGCGGCGGGACCTTCTGCACGAGCTGGTCGAGCACCTCGGTGACGCCCTCCCCCGTCTTCGCGCTGATGCGCAGCACGCCATCGGCCGGCTCTCCCAGCAGCTCCGCGACCTCGGCCGCGACGCGCTCGGGCTCCGCGCCGGGCAGGTCGATCTTGTTGAGGCACGGGATCAGCTCCAGCCCCGAGTCAACCGCCAGGTAGGTGTTGGCGAGCGTCTGGGCCTCGACGCCCTGTGATGCGTCGACGACGAGCAGCGCGCCCTCGCACGCGGCCAGCGAACGCGAGACCTCGTAGGTGAAGTCGACGTGGCCGGGCGTGTCGATGAGGTGCAGCTGGTAGGTCTCGCCGTCGGAGGCGTCGAACAGGACGCGGACCGCCTGCGCCTTGATCGTGATGCCGCGCTCGCGCTCCAGGTCCATCGAGTCGAGCAGCTGCGCTCTCATGTCGCGCATCTCGACCGTCTTCGTCAGCTCCAGGATGCGGTCGGCCAGCGTCGACTTCCCATGGTCGATGTGGGCGATGATCGAGAAGTTGCGGATGCGGTCCTGGGAGGCCATGGGCCGGTACAGCGTAGAAGGGCCGGCCGGGCGCGGCGCTGCGGTCGCAGGCGGACCCGCCGCAGCGAGGTTAAGCGCTGCCAGGACAAAAAAAGACCCGGCCCTCGAAGGGGCCGGGTGGGCTAGGTCAGTATAGCGAGCGACCTGAAGCTGCGTTTGCCAGTCGTCGGGCCGGCGCAGCGTCCCAACCTGGTCAGGCAGCTGCCGGGCACGATAATCGGGCTCGGTGAGTCGTGCCCACCAATGGCCTCCGACACCATCCGAGGGAGATCCTCTCAGCTTGCCTGCCAGCTGCTTCCGGCCCGGATTGACGGTTCCGACTGGGATTCGTTCGCGCACCACTCGAAGCGGCAATGCCAGGTCGCCGTCGTTCGTGATCACGATCGCCGCGTCGATGGCCCCATCCAGCACGTCGAGCAGCAGGTGAGTGGCGACGTTGACGTCCGACCCCTTCTCCACACGATGTAGGTGCGAGACGACGAAGCGCGCATCGGGCACATCAGCTCCGCCCCGATCCTGGACCTGAATGGGCCAACGAGACGCGACGATGCTCGGCCGGCCTTGCTCCGTCCACTCCGCGAGTGGCGACGTCTTAACGCGCGTGACGAACGTGCCGAGCTCGATGCGGTCCACACTGCCGCAATGACGCAACGCGCGGAGGTAGACATCCTGCTTGCTCGCGACAGCGCCGCTGAGCCGCGCCGTGCAATAGACGACACGCTCGACACGGGCGCGACGCTCGACCCAGCGGGAGTGCAGCAGGCCCGAGCCGAGCCCGCGCATGTCCAGCCAACGCCATCCCTGCCTGCCGAAGCCGCAGGTTGCACCGGCTCCGTATTCGAGGTTGAAGCCGTCCACGTATACGCCGACCCGCATCGGCCGGACGTTACGGCGACGCCCGTGCAGGCGAAACCGCAGTTCGCGAATCCTCCCGCACCTATTGGCCGCGCTTCAGCCGACCCGCGACAAGCTGCCTGATCTGGCGCGCCTCCTCGATCCCCATCGCCAGCACGACGGCGACGTAGACCGCCGTGCCGGCGGCGAGCGCGGCGCCGACGGAGGCGACCTGGGCGAGCAGCGCGCGGCCGAGCAGCTCGTCGAGGCCCCGCCAGACGCCGTAGGCGACGACGCCGAGCAGCGCCGCGGCGGCCGTCATCTGCAGTGCAGCGAGCAGCGTGCGGCGCCCCTCCAGGCTGCCGTGCAGCAGCGGCCGCAGCGTGCGTGCCTGGCCGAGCGCCATCGCGACGTTGCCGGCGACGGTGCCGATCACGATGCCGCCGATCCCGAACGGCTCGTACAGCGCGATGCTCACGGCAGCATTGACGACGAGGCTCAGTCCCGCCATCGCGGTCGGCTGCCACGGCTTCTGCAGCGAGAAGAAGGAACGGGTCAACAGCAGGTTGATCCCGCTCAGCGGCAGGCTGAAGGAGAACCAGAAGAGCGCGGTCGAGACCAGCTCGGTCGATTCCGCGTCGAACGCACCGCGCTCGTAGACGAGCCGCGTGATCGGCGTCGCGAGCACGATCGTGAACGCGGCCGCGGGGAGCAGCAGCAGCGCGATCTGGCGCACGCCGCTCGCCATCGTGCGGCGCAGGCCGTCGAGCTCGCGGCGGGCGGCGAAGCGGCTGAGCGTCGGGAACAGCACGGTCGCGAGCGCGACGCTGAACATCCCCTGCGGCAGCATGTAGATGCGGAAGGCGGCGTCGATCGCGCGCGGGGCCTCGTCGGACACGAGCGAGCCGAGCACCGAGTTGATCAGCAGGCTGAAGTTGATCGCGCCGAGCCCGATCGTCACCGGAAGCATCAAGCGGAAGACGCGCTTGATGCGCGGGTCGCGCCAGT
>DATHEP010000195.1:0-3259 GCA_035318525.1 Conexibacter sp. | reverse complement strand
TCTCCAACGGCATGGACCTGCAGGGCTTCCAGTCCTCGACCAAGTACATGGTCACGGGCGCGGTGCTGCTGGCCGCGGTCGTCGTCGACGCCGCCGCCCGCCAGCGGCGGATGCGCTCCGGCAGGGTCTGACGTCCTCCGCCGTCCTGTCCTGCGGTCGTCGTGCGCCCTCAGGGCAGGACGGCGCGCGCGGTCAGGCGCGCGCCGCCTCGATCGCGCGCGCCAGCTCGGCGGCCACGGCGTCGAGCGGGGCGGTGTCACGTTGAGCGCGGCAGAGCAGGACGGCGCCCTCGATCGCGGCGAGCGTGAGCGAGGCGAGCGTGCGCGCGCGGGCGGGCCGGATGCCGGCGCGCCGCAGCCGCGCGGCGAGCAGCTCCTGCCAGCCGGCGAACGCATCCGCGACGGCGCGCGCGAGCTGCGGCGGCACCTCCGTCTCGACGGTGATCGCCACCAGCGGGCAGCCGGCGCGGAAGTCGCTGCGCTCCAGCACCTCGCGCCACGGCGCCAGGAACGCGCCCAGCACGCCGGCCGTGCTGCGCTCGCTGGCGAGCGCTTCGTCGAGCCGCGTCGCGATCGCCGCCGCCGCCCACGCGACCGCCTCCTGCGCAAGCTGCGACTTGCCGCCGGGGAAGTGGTGGTAGATCGAGCCGCGCGGTGCGCCGCTGTGCGCGATCACGTCGCTGAACGCGGTGCCGCTGTAGCCCTGCTCGCGGAACAGCAGCGCCGCGCTGCGGACCATCCGCTCACGGCTGCCGGCGGCCGTCCGCTCCCCGCCCGCGGCCTCGGTGCGCTCGGCTGCGCGGGTCGCCGTGCTCACCGCTCCAGCGGCATGAAGATCGCGAGCTGGCGCGCGTGCGCGAGCAGCGACCCGTCGGGCAGGAAGAGCGCCGCGTCCTCCTCCATCAGCCCGCCGTGCGCGGCCGTCGAGCGGTACCAGCCGAGCACCGGCGCGTCGGGCAGGCCCTCGGGCGGGATGTCAGCGCGGACGTGGATCGTGAGGTCGATCGTCGGCGCGATCGCCGGGCGGCCGAGCGGCTGGAAGGCGGGCGGCCACCACACGTCGGTGCAGAGCGCGATGAAGGCCGCGTCGATCGGGCGTGCTTCCGGCAGCGCGATCCAGCCGCCCGTCTCGGGCGCCTCACCGGCCGTGATGGCGCGGTTGGAGAACGGCACGCCGCCGATCCGCGGCGCGACGCGCACGCGTCTGAACATCGGCGGCATCGTCGGCGTCGGGCCGAGCCAGCCGTCGGCGCCCTTGCTGCGGTAGTCGTCGGGGTCGATCAGCGGCGCGTCGCGCGCCGGTGGCGGGCCGATCTGCGGCGGCTCCGGCTCCCACGTGCCGGCGGCCGGCAGGTCGAGCACGGCGAGCGCCGCCAGCGCGTGGATCGCGTCCTTGCCTCCCTGGGACGCCGTCACGCGCACGCTGGAGATGCGCCGTCCGGCGCGCGCGAGCTCGACCGCCACGTCGAGCTGGCCCGCGGTGACGGGGCGCAGGAAGTGACAGGTGAGCGAGCGGAGCTGGCGATCGGTGCCGGTCGCGCCGTGCGCCTCGATCGCGCGCACGAGGATCGCCGCGAGGTAGCCGCCGTTGGCGGCGATCGGCGTCGACCAGCCGGGATCGACCTCGGCGCGGAAGCGGCCGTCGCCGACCTGCGTCACGGCGGTCGCGACCTCGAAGGTCCCTGCGCTCGCCTCGGTCGTGCTGCTCATCGCTTCGAACGCTAGCACTATGATGGCCGTCATAGCGACGGCTGGCGGCGAACGAGCGGAGGCGCGAATGAGCGACGAGGAGACGACGGTCACGATCGAGCGGCGCGGGCACGTGCTGCTGATGGGGCTCAACCGCCCCGCGAAGCGCAACGCGTTCACGTTGAGGATGTTCGAGGAGCTGGCGCTCGCCTACGGCGAGCTGGAGCGGGATCCCGAGCTGCGCTGCGGCGTCCTGTTCGCGCACGGCGACCACTTCACCGGCGGCCTCGACCTCGCCGAGGTCGCGCCCGCGGTGATCGAGGGGCACGGGCTGCCGGTGCCGGAGGGCGGTCGCCAGCCGTGGCGACTGGACGGCCCGTGGACGACGCCGGTCGTGATCGCGGTGCAGGGCTGGTGCTTCACGATCGGGATCGAGCTGCTGCTCGCGGCCGACGTACGGATCGCGAGCGCCGACACGCGCTTCGCGCAGCTCGAGGTCCAGCGCGGCATCTACCCCTTCGCCGGCGCGACGATCCGCATGCCGCGCGAGGCGGGCTGGGGCAACGCGATGAAGCACCTGCTGACGGGCGACCCGTTCGACGCCGCCGAGGCGCACCGCATGGGCCTCGTGCAGGAGGTCGTCGACCCGGGCGCGCAGCTCGATCGCGCGATCGAGCTGGCCGAGCGGATCGCCACTGCCGCGGCGCCACTCGGCGTCCGCGCCACGCTCGCCTCCGCCTACCGCGCGCTCAACGAGGGCCAGGACGCCGCCGTCGCCCAGCTCCAGTCCGACGCCGTCCCGCTGTTCGCGAGCGACGACGGCGCCGAGGGCATGATGTCGTTCGTCGAGCGCCGCGCTGCGAGATTCACGGGGCGCTGACGCGGTCTCGCGTGGTAGCCTCCGCAGCGGTCAATACGGTGATCGGCGACGATCATCCGCTGCTCGTTGGGGCCCGGCTTGCCGGGCCCCTTCTCTTTGGTGAGGCTCCGGGCGGGCTCGGAGTCGACTCCCGCCCGGAGCGTGCTACCGCCGCGTGAGCCGGTCGATGACCAGCAAGGCGACGAGCAGCGTGATGGTCGATACGGTGACCACGTGGGTCATCCGCCCTCCTCGTTCCGGGTGTGAGCCCGGTTCCCGCGGAGTCGGTCGACTCCGTGCCGTCCCGCGCGAGCGAGAAGCGACCATCGCCGGCAGGTCTATCGCGCCGCCGACCCTGAATCGGCCAAGCGGCGCGAATTGTTACGAAGGTGCGCGAGCGCTGAGTGAGCTACGTAACTAGGCGCTCGCGCGCGCGAACGCCGCGAGGGCGTCTGCGTCGAGACGGTGCAGTTGCCACTCGGTCAGCCGTCGCGCGCCGAGCCCGCGGTAGAACGCGAGCGCGGGCTCGTTCCAGTCGAGCGCCGACCACTCGAGCCGCCCGCAGCCGCGCTCCACCGCTACCTGCGCGACGTGTGCGAAGAGCGCCCGGCCGATCCCCGCGCCGCGCTCGGCCGGACGCACGAAGAGGTCCTCCGGCCAGATGCCCGGCCTGCCCAGAAACGTCGAGAACGTGGGGAAGAAGAGGGCGTAG
>DATHEP010000194.1:0-6506 GCA_035318525.1 Conexibacter sp. | reverse complement strand
GTGCGCAGCACCTCGGGGTCGGTGAAGCGCGGGCGCTCGTCGAAGTCGTCCTCGTCGTAGAGGCGGATGCAGATGCCGTCGGCGGTGCGCCCGCAGCGGCCCTTGCGCTGGTCGGCGGACGCCTGCGAGATCGCCTCGATCGGCAGCCGCTGCACCTTCAGCCGCGCCGAGTAACGGGAGATGCGGGCCGTCCCGGGGTCGACGACGGCGCCGACCCCCGGGACCGTCAGCGACGTCTCCGCGACGTTCGTGGCGAGCACGACACGCCGCCGCGAATGGCCCTGGAAGACCTTCTGCTGCTCGGCGTGCGAGAGGCGCGCGTACAGCGGCAGGATCTCGACGTCGCTGCGCAGCCGCCCGCCCAGCAGCTCGGCCGTGTCGCGGATCTCGCGCTCGCCGCTGAGGAACACGAGCACGTCGCCGGGGCCGTCGCGCAGCAGCTCCTTGACCGCGTCGGGGATCGCGTCGAGCCGCTCGTGCTCCGCGTCCGGCACCGGGCGGTAGCGCGTCTCGACCGGGTACGTGCGGCCGGAGACCTCGACGACCGGCGCGTCGTCGAAGTGCTCGGAGAGGCGCTCGACGTCGATCGTCGCGGAGGTGACGATCAGCTTCAGCTCGGGCCGCAGCGGCAGGATCCGCTTCAGACAGCCGAGCAGGAAGTCGATGTTGAGGCTGCGCTCGTGCGCCTCGTCGACGACGATCGTGTCGTAGCGGCGCAGCAGTCGGTCGTGCTGGATCTCGGCCAGCAGCAGCCCGTCGGTCATCAGCCGCACGAGCGTCTCGTCGCTCGATCTGTCGGCGAAGCGGACTGCGTAGCCGACCGCGCCGCCGAGCGGCACCCGCAGCTCCTCCGCGACGCGCTCGGCGATCGTGCGCGCGGCGAGCCGCCGCGGCTGCGTGTGCCCGATCGTTCCGTGCACGCCGCGGCCCAGCTCGAGGCACAGCTTGGGGAGCTGCGTCGACTTGCCGGAGCCCGTCTCACCCGCGACGACGACGACCTGATGCTCGCGGATCGTCGCCAGCAGGTCCTCACGGCGGGCGGAGACCGGCAGCTCGGGCGGGTAGGCGATCGACGCCGGCAGTACCGCACGGCGCGCCGCCACGCGCGCCTCGGCGCTCGCCAGCTCCTGCTCGAAACGCACGAGCGCGCGCCCCCGCGCGCCGCGCAGCCGCTCGAGCCGGCGGCCGAGTCGATGCGCGTCGAAGTGCGTGAGGTCGTCCAGGCGCTTGCGCAGCTCGCTGAGCGCCGGTGCCTGCTCCGGCGTCGTGGACACCGGATGAGGATAGGACCGGGCGGCGGCCCGCGCAGGGCGTGTGCGGCGTGGCCGCGGCGGGCCGGCGTCGTCAGCCGATCGCGCGCACGCGTCTGAGCAGCAGCGGCGACGTGTCGCCGTCGGGCTCGCGGACCCGCACGCGCACGAGCGCTACTGGTCTGCCGCCCGCGTCGAGCGCCGTGCGCAGAGCCCGTGCGGCTCGTCTCGTCAGGCGCGGCTTCAGTCGCAGCTCGCGGCCGGACACGTTGGTCGCGACCACTACCCGGCGCAGCGCGAAGCGCCTGCCGCCGACGTGCAGCTTGCCGCCGGCTGCCGCGCGGCACGGCTGCTCGCAGCGCACGCGCACGACCGCGCCGCGCAGGCGCAGCACGCGCTGGCGCCGCTTCGCGCTGACGGTTGCCTGTGCCGTGCCGTCACCGGCACCACCCCCGCCCGCTCTCGGCCCGGATCTCGCCGGGGACGATCCGCCGCCGGCCGGCAACGCGCACGGGATCCGCGCGTCGAGCTCGACGAGGCGGTACACCGGTCCGGCGGCCGACGTCGCGTAGACGCAGCCGGCGGCGTCCTCGCCGAGCGAGGTGAGCTGGGGGACGACCGCGCCCGGCCCGACCTCGCGGTCGTCGCTCGCGCTCCCCGTCCCACCCACTCCGAGCACGGCGGTCCGCAGCGCGTCCACGAAGTAGTCGCCGTAGACGAGGCGGCCGTTCAGCGACGGCAGCGACGCGTCGCGCACGACCGGGCCGGCGATGATCGAGCGGAAGCCGTCGGCGTCCTGGAACTTGTCGATCGCCGGGAGCACGGCGCCGGGCAGTGAGCATGGCGTCGCTCTGCTGCCCATCTCGAAGCTGCCCTCGCACACGTCCCAGCCGAGGTCGGCGCCCTTCCCGCGCCCGCTCGCGGCCGGCAGCCAGTCGATCTCCTCTGTCGTGCCCTGCCCGACGTCGCCGATCACGAGGTCGCCGGTCGCGCGGTCGAACGCGAAGCGGAACGGGTTGCGCAGGCCGTACGCCCACACCTCGCCGCGCGCGCCGAGCGTTCCGACGAACGGGTTGTCGGGCGGGATCGCGTACTCGCCCGGCAGCGCGCCGCGCGGGTCGATCCGCAGGACCTTGCCGAGCGGGCTGCCGAGGCTGCGCGCGTTGGCACCGCTCGCGCCGTCGCCGGGCGCGAGCCACAGCAGCCCGTCGGGGCCGAAGCGCAGCGTGCCGCCGTTGTGGTTGGCGGCCGTCGGGTGGGGCAGCAGCAGCACGAGCCGGCGCGAGGCCGGGTCGGCTCTGTCGCCGGTCGGCGCGCGCAGCTCCTCGACGCGGTTGTCGCCGTTCGCGTCGGTGAAGTAGACGTAGAGCAGCCGGCTGGTCTGGAAGTCGGGCGCGAAGGCGAGGCCGAGCAGGCCCTGCTCGCCGCCGTCCTGCACCGGTCCGGTCAGGTCGACGAACTCGCTTGCGACGCCCCCGCGCACGACTTGGATCGTGCCGCGCTGCTCGACGACGTAGAGCAGCGCGTCGTCACCGGGCGCGCCCGCCACCGCGACCGGCTGGTCGAACGTCCCGACCGACTGCAGTGCGACGGCCGCGCTTGCAGCCGCTGGCAGCGCGCCGAGCGCGAGCACGGCGAGCGCGGAGGGGAGGAGGTGGCGGCGACGCATCGGCTCGGGCGATGCCTATCCGGCTTGGAGCCGAGGCAAACGGGGACGATCCGTAGCTTCCCACGTGGTGGTCGCGGCACTGGACGGATGGCGGAGCCGCGCGGTGCGATCTGACGGTCGTCGCGGCCGATCATCCGCCGCGCAGCGCCAGGTACTCCGCCCGCGCGCGCGGTTGACCGCGGCGACCGCCGCGAGCGTCACCGCCAGCGCGCCGAGCACCGCCGCCGCGTTCGCGACCCACGACCAGTCGACGTCGAGCGCCGCGATCAGCTCCGCCAGCAGCACCAGGGCGAGCAGCGGGAAGGCGCGGTTGAAGACGTCCGAGCGGGCGGAGAAGTCCTCGCTCAGCAGCGGCAGGCCGGCGCGGCGGAAGCGGCGCTCGTAGTCGTCGAGGCGCGCGGTGCGGTCGTGGTCGTCCACCGGCCGGATTCCATCCGACGGTGCGGACGGGGTCCACCTGTTAGGCTCCCCTAAGCACCTTTAGGGCGGCCTTACGTTCTCGCTGCCCGCTCGACCTTCAGGAGCTTCCATGACGCAGCGCCGGTTCCCCCGGCGGGCGATCGCGGTGGCGATGGCGCTCAGCGCCGCGCTCGCGATGTCCGCCTGCGGCAGCGACGACGACACCGACACGAACTCGACCGCGACGACCGCCGCGGCGAGCGCGGACCTCGCGCCCGTGAAGGACTACCTGCTCGACCACACCGAGCGCCTCCAGACCAACACGGCGGAGCTGCAGCGCGACGCCGAGGCGTACTACAGGCTGGCCGAGCAGGCGAACTTCGACTACGCGGCGCTGCTCGCCGACAGAGGCGTCGCCGTGCAGCAGCTCGTCAAGAGAATGCAGCAGGACTTCCACGCCGCCAACCCGGCGTACGAGGAGATGGAGGGCGTCGTCGCCGGCGTCCCCGAGCTGGCCGACTACGACGTGATCATCGACGCGGGCTCCGACGGCAGCGACCCCGAGAGCGCCGTGCCGTTCTCGATCGAGACGCCGGCCGGCAAGACGTACAGACAGCCCGGCAACTTCAACTTCCTCGTCGAGACCGCGGTCTACGGCACCGAGCCGAGATTCCAGGCCAGAGGCGTCAAGGCCGACCTCGACGGCGACGGCACGGTCGAGTTCGGCGAGTCCGTCCCCGACGCCGACTTCCTCGTCGCGACCGCGCGCGACTTCAACAGAACCGCGGGCGAGCTGGACGAGGCCGCGAGAGCGTGGACACCGGAGCCGCAGGACGTCTTCACCGCGCTCGTCGTGATGACGCCGACGATGTCGGAGTACTTCGGAAGCTGGAAGAACTCGCGCTTCGTCGCCGGCGACAGAGCGACCGAGACCGCCTTCGTCACCAACTCGCGCCTCGGCGACATCGGCGACATCCTCGGCGGCCTCGTGCTCGTCTACGCCAGTGTGCAGCCGCAGATCGCCGAGGTCGACGAGCAGCAGGCCGCGCAGACCGGCGCCTCGCTGCGCGAGCTGCACCGCTTCGCGCAGAAGCTCGAGCAGCAGGAGGCGGGCGGGCGCAGATTCACCGCGCGCGACGCCGACACGCTCGGCGGCGAGGCGCAGGACCGCGCCGAGGCGATCGCCGGCCAGGTCTCGCAGGCCGCCGGCCAGCTCGACATCACGCTGGAGAACTAGCCAGGCTCGCCGTGAGGACCGCCGCTCGCCGCCTCCTGTCGTTCGGGCTCGTTGCGCTGCTGCTGGCATGCGGCGCGACGAGCGCCGGCGCGCACGAGGCGGCGCCGGCGGCGGCCCCCTGGCAGGTCGCGGAGGGCGTCAACGGCCACCTGTTCGACGCGCAGGCGGAGCTGATCCTCGGTGACCCGCAGCGCGCTGCGCGGATCGTCGCGCACGCGCGCGAGCATGCGGGCGGGCTGGAGCTGGCCGGGCTCGCCGCGGCGCAGCGCGCCGCCGCCCGCGGCGATCGCGTCGCGCTCGCAGCCGCCCGCGGCCAGGTGCGGGCGGCGCTCTTCCGGGAGTCGTTCGAGCGGACGCTGGCGGCGGTCTCGGCCGGCGAGGTCCAGCAGGCGCGCGCGTGGCTGCTGCTGCGCGAGTTCCGCACCGCGACCCGCTTCACGCGGCCGGGGGCCGACGCGACGCTTGCGCTGCAGTCGCTCGCGCGCGGGAGACTGAGCGCCGCCGCCGCGCGCGCGGCCGTCGCAAAGGACCTGCTCGACGCCTACCAGGCGCGCCTGCGCGAGCTGCTCGACGACGCCGCTCGCGGCGACGAGCGCGAGCTGCCGGAGCGCCGCGCCGAGGCGGCTGCGCAGGCCGAGGGCTACTTCGCGATCCTCGCCGACCGCTACGCGCAGGACAGAGGGCGGCCCGCGCTCGCGGACGCGCGTTCGGCGTTCGCCGCGTTCGGGGCGGCCGCGCTCGACGGCGACCGCGCGGCGTTCGGCGCCGCTCGTGCCCGCGCGGCAGCCACGCTCGAGGGCTTCACCGCTGCCCCCTTCACACAGGAGGAGGCGGCGCGCCGCGCGCAGCAGCTCCTGCGCTTCCTCGCGCTCGTGCCGGTCGAGTACGAGCGCGGCACCGACGACGACCGCGTCACGCTCGACTTCGAGATCCAGGAGGCGGTCGCGTTCCAGAGCGGCTCCGAGGCCGCCTTCGCCGACCTCCAGTCGCAGCTCGCCAGACGCGACCCGGCGCGCACCGGGCAGGTCGAGCGCGAGCTGCAGCAGCTCAGCGAGCTCGTCGAGGAGGCGACCCGCCGCACGAACGGCGTCGCGACCGCGGACGAGGTCTCGGAGCGCACCACCCGGATCGAGGACGCGCTCACCGCGACGATGCCGGACGCCTGGCAGGAGGCGACCGACGAATCGGACTACGACCTGATCGCGCTCACGCTCGACCGCATGGAGGCGGCCGTCGGCGCGGGCCAGTACCAGCAGGCCGAGCAGGCGCGGCTGGAGGCGTACGCGTTCTTCGAGTTCGGGCCTGAGCGGCGGCTGAAGGCGTTCGACCCGGGGCTCGCTTTGAGCATCGAGGGGCTCGTGTGGTTCGGCAACTCCGACCAGCCCGGCCTCGCGAAGCTGATCGGCGAGCGCGCGCCGCGGCGCGAGGTGCACGAGACGCGGATCGTGCTCGACGAGCAGCTCGCCGACGCCGCTGCGACGCTGGGCGACAGCGCGAACAAGGCGCAGGTCGTCGTCAACTCGGCGATCCTCGTCTTCCGCGAGGGGTTGGAGGCAGTGCTGATCCTCGCCGCGATCACCGCCTCGTTCGTCGGCGTGCGGCGCGGGATGCGGCGGCCGGTCCTGATCGGGGCGGCGCTCGGACTGCTCGCCTCGGTGATCACGTGGGTGCTCGCGCAGACGCTGCTGCAGTCGCTCGACCAATACGGCGAGAAGCTCGAGGCGGTGGTCGGCCTGGTCGCGATCGGGGTGCTGCTGCTGATCACGAACTGGTTCTTCCACAAGGTCTACTGGAGCGAATGGATCGGCAAGTTCCATCGCCAGCGCAAGCGGCTGGAGAGATTCGACCGCGTCGGCTTCGTCAGCGCGCAGGTGCTCGGGCTCGCACTGCTCGGGCTCACGAGCGTCTACCGCGAGGGCTTCGAGACGGTCCTCTTCCTGCAGTCGCTGGA
>DATHEP010000193.1:0-5215 GCA_035318525.1 Conexibacter sp. | reverse complement strand
TCACCCGGCCCTTCTTCACCGCCTTCAGCTCCTCCCGGCGCGCAAGCACATGCGCGCGTCGCGCCAACCTGCGCTCAGCACCGCTCGCATCGACGCCGACGCCGTAGTGGGCTCGCCACACGCGCTCCCACGCCTCGGCCCGCGCCTCCGGCGTCCCACCTCGCGCAAGCGCGTCGGACCACGCGTGCCACGACAACAACGGGAACCGCAGCCACCTCAGCGTGGCCAGCCGCATCGCGCCGGCCGTCCAGCCGGCCCGCGCCTGATGCACCTCGCCGGCGAAGATCTCGACCAGCACGAAGCCGAGCACCGACGCCAGGGCGAAGGCGACGCCCACCGCGATGCCTCGCGCCGACTCGTGCCAGTAGTTCATGCTCGCCGCGGTGGTGGCGATCGCCCAGATGGCACCCGTCAGGCGCGCGGTCGGCAGCCCTCGCGGGTCCCTCAGCACGACCAGCCGCCGCAGGACGAGCACCCATGCGGCGCCCTCCAGCATCGCCGGGAACGTCCACGACCACCCGCCCAGGCCCATGAACTCCGCTGCGAACCGTTCCTGACCGCGCCACGCGATCGCCGTCGGCGACAGGCACACGGCCATCTGCAGCAGGATCGGCGCCAACCCCAGGACGCTGCGGAGCCGCGCCGACAGCGCCGCCCGCCTCGCGCGCGCTGCCTCGCGCGCCTCCGCCTTGCGGGCCAGCGTCCGCCGGCGCGCCTCCTCCCGGCGCTCATCCTCACGCGCCCGCCGCGCGGCAGCGCGTTCGTCCCCGAGCTGCTCCGCGCGCGCCTGCGCCTCGATCATGCGCGTCTCCACGTCCGCCCACGTCACAGCGGACTCTGCGGTCGCGCGGGCTAGCTCGGCTTCCGCAGCGGTCCGCTGCGCGCGCCGGTCGGTCGTCGGGGCGCTCATGCCGCCACCTCGCGCCGGCGGGCCAGCGCGACCCTCCGCTCGCGCGGCGTCATGCCGCCACAGATCCCGAACTCGGGCCGCGTCGCTAGTGCCCACTCCCGGCAGACCGCCAGCACCGGGCAGGCCATGCACACGGCCTGGGCAGCCCGTGCCTGCTGCCCGCGCGTCCGCCCGCTGGACTCAAAGAAGAACAGGTCCGGGTCGACCTCCGTGCACGCAGCCTGCCGGCGCCAGTTGCCGCCCTCATCGGCCGAAGTCCTCACAGCCGCCACATCCCTTCGCTCCACTTGAGCCCCTACCTCGTGTATACACGAGCATGGTAAATCGTTAGCGGCCTTGTCAACCTCCAATCGGTAGGAGGCACCGATGCACGCATATGAGCACCTGGCGCACGACCTGCGCACGGGCATCACCGCCGGCAAGTGGCGGCCCGGCGACGCCCTCCCCACGATGCGCAGCCTCGCCGCCGACTACGGCGTCTCCGAGCTCCCCGTGCGCAGGGCGTACGCCCTGCTGCACGCAGAGGGCCTGATCTACAGCGGCCGTGCTCGCGGGGTGCCCGCGATGATCGTGCGGAGCCCCAACCGCGTGGCCCACTACGCGACGGCCTCGATCGACCCCGACCGGCCGACGGTCGGCCGCGATGCCTTCGCGGAGTTCGCGTTGCGCGCCGGGCGCGAGCCGGGCACGCGGTTTGAGCTGCGGGTAGCGTCCGCGCCGCCCGACGTCGCGGCGCGCCTCAGCGTCCCGCTTGACGAACCCGTCGTGCAGCGCGTCGTCTACCAACTCCTCGACCGCGAGCCGTGGTCGCGCGAGGCCAGCTACTACCCGCGCTGGCTTGCGGAGACCGTCGGCCTCGACGTCCCCCACGACCTCCCCGGCGGCACGCTCCGCCAGATCGCCGCCGCCGGCTACCGCGAGACGGCATGGCACGACGAACAAGCGCACCTCCCGGCGACCCCCGACGACCGCGAGGACCTGGGCGTCGCCCTCGCTACGCCGCTCCTGCTGATGACGCGGACGGCCGCGGCCGGCGCCACCATCACGCGCGTCACCCAGCTCCTTCGCCCGGCCGACCGCCTGACCGTGCACTACGAGCTGGGCGACCCCGAGGGCCTGGCCGTCATCGCGGCGGCCCGCGCCGCGCTGGCAGACGCCACATGATGATGCGACTCGCCACGTCCGCCGACGTCGACCACGTCCTCACCCTGAGGCGCAACCGCGCCGCCTGGTTGCGCGAGCGCGGCCTCGATCAGTGGTCCCGACGGGCGCTTGGCTGGGCGCAGTACCGCCAGCGCGTCCTCGCCTCGATCGAGCGTCGCCAGACGTGGCTCGGCATCGACGCCGCCGGCGCCGTGCTCGGCACGGTCGCCGTGACGCCACCCGCCGACGATCCGTCGGCCGTCGCCGGCCTCTGGACGGCGTCCGAGATCGTGAGCGCCGTCGTCGTGCAGCGGATGATGGCGGCAGATGACGCGCGCGGCGCCGCGCTGCTCCACCACGTCGACCGAGTCGCCGCCGCACGCGCTGCTCGCTGGACCCTGCTCGACGTCTGGACCGGCAACATCACGCTCCAGCGCCTCTACGAGCGCCACGGCTACGAGCACGTCCGCACCGTCCCCGGCCGCGCGTCCGGCGCGCTGTTCCGCCGTGCGGTCAGCGGTGCGTGATCGCCCCCTGTCGGCGTGTCGCCGACCTGATGCATACACGAGGGGTGTACAACCGGGCACCCCACGACTCGCGGAGGGAGGCCCACCCATGGAGCTCGCCTAACGAAAAGAGGCGGCTCCCCCGCCAGGGGAGCCGCCTCGTAGCTGTCGGCCCGGTCACCACCCGGGCTCGATCCCACACACGCACCCCGGTCGCCGCCGGGGCCTCGCCAGTCCATCCGCCAAGAGGGACTTTCGCATGCTCAGAGTACCCCCTGCGCACCCCCGCGCGCCTCACGCCACGCCGTCGGGCGGTGGGCCGGATCACCCGGCCCCCGCCCCTTCGCGCCGTCTCCGCACCGATCGCCGGGCAGCCGCCCGCAAGGTCGCCCGCGCACACGGTCGTGACCGCGCACGTCGCCGGCTCGACAACGGCCGCTGGGAGCCGCATCCCGGCTGGCGCGGTCGCCTCGACCGCGACCTGGTGGTCGTGACCGACCAACCCACGGCGCTGCGCCTCGTCGAGGACCTGGTCGACCGTGAGGACTGGCGCGCCGACCTTCGCGCTACCCGCCTGGCCATGCTCCGCCGCCTCGTAGGCGGCATGTCGTGGCGTACCGGCCTGATCACCGGCGTCACCCGCACGCAGCTCGGCGAGGCCGCCGGGCGCCGCGTCCGCACCGTGAGCAAGCTGCTCGCCTGGGCCGTCGACGCCGGCCTCTTGGTCGTCGTCGAGCGCGGCGCCTCGGCCAGCTTCCTCGGCAGCCGCTCGAACCGCGCGCCCTCGTACGCGGTCGTCCACCACGGCCCCGTCGTGCTCCCGCCGGCGCCGGGCGTCGCACAGGTCGACGCGCCTGATCACGCCCTGCCTGTGGATGGATCTTGCAACCCCCCCCAAGTGGCCGCTGGTACTACCCCCTTGACGACGCGAGGGCTTCTTCGCTCCCGCGAACAGCCGACCGACTGGCCGGCCTGGCAGATCCCGGCGACCGGTCGAGAGCGCACGGCCGCCGCGTCCACGCTGCTGGCCCGCATGGGCGTGGCGCACCGCGTCCCGCTGTGGCGTGCCCGCGCGATGCTGCGCCGGTGGTGGGACGACGGCGCGTGCGTCGCCGGCCTGCTCCATGCGGTCGACCACCTGCCCGGCGACGCCACCCCGCGCGGTGACGCGATCCGTGGGGCCGCCAACCCCCTAGCCGTCCTGGGCCACCGACTGCGGCCGTGGCGCGGCCGCCTCGCCGAGCTGCCCGCGCACCTCGCCGGCCTCCACGGCGACTACCGCGCCCGCCAGGCCGCCGCGCTCGCCGCGGGTACCGCGGCCGCGGCCGTCTCCGAGCCCACCCGGGCGCCGATGACCACCCCTGAGGTCCGCGCGACGGCCCGTGCCGAGCTGGGCGCGACGCTGCTGGCCAACAAGCGCCGGCGCGCCGCCGCAGGCACTGCGCCCGCGCCGGCCTAGACCCGATCGGCCCAAAAATCCCTAGACGCATTGACAGCAAGCCGCTTGCTGTCGTTGGCTAAAGCGACTAGCCCCCCAAGCGAAAGGTACGAGGATGCTCGACTCTCCAACCTTCAAGGTCGTCGTGACACAACGCCCCGACGGCTGGCAGGCCAGCGTCGCCGACCTGCCCCACGTCGACGTCGTCGAGCGCGCGCTGGCCCCTCTCCTCCTCGCCATCCGCCGCGCCATCGGCCACGCCTGCGGTCTGCCTGCGGCACACCACGACACCATCGCCATCGAGTTCCGCTTCGACACCGGCGACCCCGCGCTCGACGCGGAGGCGGCGACCGTCCGCGCACACCGCGCCCTCTTCGCGACCCTCCCGGACCGCGGCACCGTTCTGGCACGCCGCTACCGCGCCGCCGGGCTCAGCGGCCCCGACATCGCGGAACTCCTCGACCTCTCGCCCCAGCGTGTCAGCCAGATGGCACCCCGCTCGACGCACACCCGCGCGGACGCCGACCTCACCCGCGAGGAGGTGCCGCATGGCCTCGCCTAACGGCACGCACGTGCCCTCGCCTAGCGCTCCGCACGTGGCCCTGCTGCCCGACGCTCCCGAGCTGCCCGCGCTCCTCGACCTCGCCGACGAATTCTTCCTCGACCTCCGCACCGTCCCCGAGTGGGACGACGACGACCCGTACGTCCTGCCCGGCGTCCTGGGCGACGGCACCGCGCTCGCCGCCGGCGAGCGCCTGCTCGCCCTCATCCGCGCCTCCCGCGCCGGCTCGACGACCCTGCCCGTGCTCTACGGCCCCGACGGCGCGTACGAGTACTGCCCCTTGGTCGCCGTGCGACCCGACCCGGCCGACCTCGCCGTCCTCGGCAGGGCGCTGGACCTGTGCAAGGCCGCGCGCGGTCCTGACCTGCCAGCCGAGTACCGCGACCTGGCCGACGTGCTCGATCAACTCAAGACGCTGCGCCACCCGAACCAGCCCGCTCCGACCGACGTCCTGGCCCCACTGATCCAGCTCCACTCACTCCTGGCGCACCCGCCCGACGACGACGTGCGCGTGCTCGCCGCGCGCCTCGCCAACCCCCACCCGGTCGTCCTCCGACTCACCGAGCTGGACTCCTACCACCGGTTCGCCACCCGCGTCAACGGCGTGCTCACGGGCGGCAACCGCCTCGCCCGCTGGACCTACTAACCGCGAAGGA
>DATHEP010000192.1:0-2411 GCA_035318525.1 Conexibacter sp. | reverse complement strand
ACACAGAGGTCGTGCAGTACCAGCAGCTCGCGCGCTACGTGGCCGCCTTCGACGTCGGCATCGCGCCGATCGCGGACATCCCGTTCAACCGCGCCAAGTCGAACGTGAAGGTGAAGGAGTACGCCGCGATGGGCGTGCCGTGGCTCGCCTCGCCGATAGGCCCGTACGCCGACCTGGGCGAGAAGCAGGGCGGCCGGCTCGTACCGGACGACCGCTGGTTCGAGGAGCTGGAGCACCTCGTGAGCGACGCGCGCGCCCGCAAGCGCCTCGCGAAGCGCGGCATCAAGTGGGCCAACGGCCAGCGCCTGCGCCGCAACCTGGGCGTTTGGGAGGCGGCGCTCCAGCGTGCCATCGCGCTCGCGGGATCGCCGGTGCCGGTCGCCGGCTGAGGCGGCGGCCGGGTCGCCTCAGGCGGCGGTCGCGAGCGGCTGCCCGATCCCGAGCGCCTCGCGCGCCTCGGCGATCGACTGCGTGCGCTGGAGGCGGTCCTGCAGCGCCTTGCCCTCGCCCAGTCGCGTCACGTACCACGGATAGAACTTGCGCAGGTAGCGCGCGGCGCGGCGCTCGCCCATGTGCTCGACAGCGCGGTCGAGCACCCAGTCGAGCTCGGCGAGGATCTCCTCGCGCGTCGGCTCGTCCTCGCGCGCGCCGAGCACCTGCTCGAACAGCCACGGGTTGCCGAGCGAGCCGCGCGCGAGCAGAACCGCCGCGGCGCCCGTCTGCTCGAACACCTCGCGGACCTTCGCGGCGTCTCTCAGCCCGCCCGAGATCAGCACCGGGACCGGCAGCTCCTCGACGAGCGTGCGCGCCAGCTCGTAGTCCGGTCTGCCGCCGTGGCGCTGCTTCGCGACGCGCGGGTGGATGCAGAGCCCGGCGATGCCGGCCTCCTCGACGAGCCGGTGCGCGAGCTCGACGCCCGTGCGCTGGCCGGGCTTGAGGCCCGGGCGCAGCTTGACGGTCACCGGCAGGCCGCTGCCGTCGCGGGCGGCGCGAGCGACGGCGACCGCGCGGTCGGGGTCGTCGAGCAGTGCCGCCCCGGCGCCCGTCTTGCAGACCTTCGGCACCGGGCAGCCCATGTTGAGGTCGATCACGTCGACGCCACCGACCCGCGCGACGTGCTCGGCGGCGCTCGCCATCACCTCCGGGTCGCCGCCGAACAGCTGGATCGCGGTCGGTCCGGCGGCGCGCTCGTCCGGGTGAATCCGCAGCAGCTCGGTGCACGTACGCTCGTTGCCGTGGTGGATCGCGTGGCTCGAGACCATCTCCGAGATCGCGTAGCCGGCGCCATGGCGCTTGGCCTGCAGACGCACGAACCAGTTGCCGATGCCGGCCAGCGGCGCGAGCACGACGCGGTTCGGGATCTCGACGCCGCCGAGCGTCCAGCTGTCGTGGAGGGAGCGCATTCCGATGATCGTAGTGCCGCGGACGCTCTCCTGGCTGCGAATCGTCGTGCCTGGCAAGGACGCAGGGAACGTGGCCTGCAATCGCAGGCGAGTGACCGAGGGCGCCGCCAGGCGCGGCGAGGCGCAGTCAGGAGGGGTTGCGCTCGTGGAGGAGGCGCAAGCCCGTGAGCGTGAGCAGGTCGTCGACCTCATCGATCTCGTCCGTGTACGGCACGATCGCCGCGGCGAGGCCGCCGGTCGCGATCGTCGCCGTCTCGGCGCCGAGCTCGCTGCGCAGGCGCCGCAGGATGCCGTCGACCAGGCCGGCGTAGCCGTAGACGACGCCGGAGCGGATCGCGTCGACGGTCGTCTTGCCGATCACCGTGCGCGGCCCGACGAGGTCGATCTTCGGCAGGGCGGCCGCGCGCTCCGTCAGCGCCTCCATCGAGATCTCCACGCCGGGCGCGATCACGCCGCCGAGGTACTCGCCCTCGGCCGAGACGGGGTCGAACGTGATCGCGGTGCCGAAGTCGACGACGACGCAGGCGTCGCCGATCTTGTCGTAGGCGGCGACGGCGTTCACGAGACGATCCGCTCCGATCTCCCGGGGATTCTCGTAGCGGATCGGCATGCCGCTTCTGATGCCGGGCCCGACCACCAGCGTCTTGTGGCCGAGGTACCGCTCGCCGACCTGCCGCCATTCCGCCCCCAGCTGCGGCACCGTCGAGGAGACGATCGAGCCGTCGAGATCCTCGAAGCGCAGGTCGCGCAGCGCGAGCAGGTTCGCGAGCTTCGCGCCCAGCTCGTCGGCGGTCGACTCGCGCACCGTCGCGTAGCGCCAGTGCTGCGTCAGCTCCTCCCCGTCGAACGTGCCGAAGTGGGTCTGCGTGTTGCCGACGTCGACGACCAGGAGCATGGGGAGCGGAAGCATCGCACCTGCGGCGGATCGCGGGCGAAGCGGCGCGGCGGGCACTCGGCCGCACCTATGCTCGGCCGATGCCGCACACGCTCTACACGATCCACGGCTCG
>DATHEP010000191.1:0-6551 GCA_035318525.1 Conexibacter sp. | reverse complement strand
ACCCGTGGCAGCCTCGATCGGGTTCGTCGCGCCGATCACCTGGCGAGCAGCCCTGACGGCCTCGTGGCCCTCGAGCACGGCCGCGACGAGCGGACCGGACGTGATGAAGTCGACGAGCTCGCCGAAGAAGGGGCGCTCCTTGTGCTCGGCGTAGTGCGTCTCTGCCGTCTCGCGAGCGAGCGTCTGCTGCTCCAGCGCGACGATGCTCAGGCCCTTGCGCTCGAAGCGGGCAAGGATCTCGCCGGTCAGGCCGCGCGCGAAGGCGTCGGGCTTCACCAGGATGAGGGTCCGGTCCACGGCGGGTTCTCCTTCAGGTCCAGGTTCAGGTTCAGGTTCGGAAGCGACCGCGAGGTCGCCGGCGGAAGCCTACGAGGTCGGCTCGGCCGCGCCCTCGGCGAGCGCGTCCTCGGTGTCCGCCGTCCCACGCCGCCGGCGCGTCCGCCGCGAGGCGGTCGCCTGGCCCGGGACCTCGGCCTCGCAGTAAGGGCAGACCTTCCACAGCGGGTCGAGCGGTCTGCCGCACTGCGCGCACGGGTCCTTCAGCTTGCGCAGGCAGCTCGGGCAGCGCAGGAAGTCCTTCTCCACCTCGTAGTCGCAGTGCGGGCAGAGGTGGAAGCCCAACTGGTGCAGGCGTGCCTCGGCCGCCTGCATCTCCAGGTCGCGCTCGCGCACGTCCTCGAGGTACTCCGGCGGGCGCACGATCATGTAGACGACCGTCCCCACGAACGGGAACAGCGAGGCGGCCGTCGCGCAGGCGATCAGCATCGAGTCCTCGATGCGGCGGCGCGCGTCCGCGTAGGTCCAGTAGACGAGCGCGACCCACAGGACGACGAGGCAGAGGATCAACAGGTTGACGGCGAGGTTGAGGCCGCTGCTGTCGATCCCGAAGATGGCAAAGGGGATCATCGGGGGGCGAGTGTAATGGGTCGGGTTACAGGAACATCCGCCCGAAGACGTACCCGATCGCGAAGAACACCAGGATCACGACCGCGACGATCGCCGCCACGAACGCGATCATCGAGAGGAAGCGGGGGCCGCTGTCGGGGTTCATCAGAGGATCGAGGCGCTGCGCTGCCCGGCGGGGCCCAGCAGGTCAGCGACGAGGTAGATGGAGCCGGTGGCGAGCACGACGCCGTGGGCGCCGGCCAGCTCGCGGGCGCGCGTGAGCGCGCGACGCGGGTCCGCCTGCAGCTCGCAGGGCGGCCCCTCCAGCTGGGCGCACAGCGACGCGAGCGTCGCCGCGGGCAGCGTGCGCGGATTGTGGTTGCGCGTGAAGACGACGTGCTCGACGTGCGGCAGCAGCGCGCGCAGCATGCCGGCGGCGTCCTTGTCCTCGAGGATCGAGACGACCGCGATGAGCCGGCGCCCAGCCGTCAGCTGCGGCAACGACTCGGCGAGCGCGGCGACGCCTTCGGCGTTGTGCGCCCCGTCGAGGACGGTCAGCGGCTCGTGCGCGACGACCTGCAGCCGGCCGGGGACGTTGACGCCGGCGGCGGCGGCGCGGACGTGTTCCAACTCGAGCGTGCTCGCGCCGAGGTACGCCTCGGCGGCGGTCCGCGCGAGCGCGAAGTTGCGGCGCTGGAAGGCGCCGGGCGCGGCGACCTCGACGCCGGGGTCGGCAGGCGCCTCGACGAGCTGCGCGCCGTGGCGCTCAGCGGTGGCGCGCGCCTCCTCCTCGGCCTCCGGATGGAGACCGGCGCCGATCACGAGCGTCGCGCCATCGCGCACGACCGCGAGCTTCTCGCGCGCGATGTCCCGCACGGTCGGCCCGAGCCAGCGCGTGTGCTCGAGCCCCACGGTGCTCAGCACCTGCACCTTCGAGGGGATCACGTTCGTCGCGTCCCAGCGGCCGCCGAGCCCGGCCTCGATCACGGCCACGTCAACCTCGCGCGCCGCCAGCTCGGAGAAGGCGGCGGCGGTCAGCGCCTCGAACTGCGTGACGCGGTCGCCGTCCGGCTCACTGCGATCGACGAGCGCCGCCGCATGCGCGGCGCGCTCGACCGCGCGCGCGAAGGCACGCGGCTCGATGTCGCGATCATCGACGCGGATCCGCTCCGCGAACGAGATGAGATGCGGCGACAGGTAGGCGCCCGCGCGCAGCCCGTGCTGCTGCAGGATCGCGGCGATCATCCGCGTCGTCGACGACTTACCGTTCGTGCCGACGACGTGGATCGTGTCGTAGCGGCGCTCCGGCTGGTCGAGCGTCGTCATCAGCCGGCGCATGCGGTCGAGCCCGAAGCGCATGCCGAACAGCTCGAGCGAGCGCAGGTAGCGCTCCGCGTCCTCGAGCGCCCAGCTCGGCTTGGCGGGACGACCGCTCACAGCGTCTCCAGCTCCGCTCGCAGCGCATCGAGCTTCTCACGCTCGGCGGCGACGACCGTCTCCGGTGCCTTCGCGACGAAGCCCTCGTTCGCGAGCTTGCTCGCGCAGCGCGCGATCTCCGCCTCCAGCTTCGCGCGCCGCTCCGCCAGCTTGCGCTCCGCGGCGCCGAGGTCGACCGCGTCGCTGGCGTAGATGTGGACGGCGCCGCCGGGGACTGCGATTGCAGCGCCCGCGTTCGAGTACCCAACCGCATTCTCGACCAGCTCGAAGCGGGCAAGTCGAGCGACGTGCTCGATTGTGCCCCCGCTGTACCCGACCGCATCCAGCCGGGCCGGCACCCGCACGCCCGCCGCGACGCCGACGCCGTCGCGCCAGCCGCGCAGCGTCTGCACCGTCGTGATCGCGTCACCGATCTCCCGCTCAGCCTCAGCGTCGCTCGCAGGCGCGACGCCCGCCGCCACGACCTGTCGCGCCGCCAGCAGGCCCTCCGCGCCGGGCACGAACGACCAGATCTCCTCGGTCACGAACGGGATCACCGGGTGCGCGAGCTGGAGCGTCTCGGTGAGGACGTGCAGCAGCGTCGCGTCGAGCTCGGCGCGCTCCTCGCCCTCCGCCTCGTAGAGACGCGGCTTGACCAGCTCGAGGTACCAGTCGCACAGCTCGCCGTAGACGAAGTCGTAGAGCGCGAGCGCTGCGTGCGAGAAGTCGTACGCCGCAACGTGCTGCTCGACGGTCGCGCGCGCGGCGGCGAGGCGCGAGAGGATCCAGCGGTCCTCGATCGCGCGCGGGTGAGCGGGACGGGCTTCCGCTCGTGCGTCCGGGTCTACGCGCGTCAGGACCAGCCGCGACGCGTTCCACAGCTTGTTCGCGAGCTGCTCGCCCTGCTGCACCTTCTCAGCCGAGTAGCGCACGTCCTGCGAGGAGGACATCGCGAGCAGGCCGAAGCGCACGCCGTCGGCGCCGTGCTTCTCGATCTCGTCGAGCGGGTCGATCCCCGTGCCGAGCGACTTCGACATGCGGCGGCCGTCGGGCGCCTGGATGACCGAGTGGATGTAGACGTCGTCGAAGGGGACGTCGCCGGCGAACTCGAGCCCCATCATGATCATCCGCGCGACCCACAGGAAGAGGATGTCGCGCGCCGTGGAGAGCACGTCGGTCGGGTAGAAGGCCTTCAGCTCCGGCGTGTCCTGCGGCCAGCCGAGCGTCACGAACGGCCACAGCGCCGAGGAGAACCACGTGTCGAGCACGTCGGGGTCCTGCGTCCAGCCGTCGCCCTCGGGCGGGGCGGCGCCGACGTAGGTCTCCTCGCCGCGATACCAGACCGGCAGCCGGTGGCCCCACCACAGCTGGCGCGAGACGCACCAGGGGCGAATGTTCTCCATCCAGTCGAGGTAGACGCGCGCCCAGCGCTCGGGGTGGATCTTCACGCGGCCGTCCTTCACGGCGTCGATCGCGGGCCGCGCGAGCTCGTCCATTCTCATGAACCACTGGAGGCTGATCAGCGGCTCGATCCGCTCGCCGGAGCGGTGGCTGAACGGCACGACGTGCGGATACTCCTCGACTCTGACGAGCCGGCCCTCGGCCTGGAGCACAGCGACGACCGCCGCCTGCGCCTCCTGCACCGTGAGCCCGGCGAAGCGCTCCCCCGCCTCCGCGGTCATGCGCCCGTCCTCGCCGATCACGGAGATCTCCTCGAGGCCGTGGCGGCGGCCGATCTCGAAGTCGTTCGGGTCGTGGCCGGGCGTGATCTTCAGCGCGCCCGTGCCGAACTCCGGCTTGACGTAGTCGTCGCCGACGATCGGCATCTCGCGGCCCACGAGCGGCAGGATCGCCGTCTGGCCGATCAGGTGCTTGTAGCGCTCGTCGTCGGGATGCACGGCAACGGCGGTGTCGGCGAGCATCGTCTCGGGGCGCACGGTTGCGACGACGACCTCGCCCTCGCCGCTGCTCAGCGGATAGGACAAGTACGTGAGCTGGTCGACGACCTCGCGGTCCTCGACCTCCAGGTCGGAGATCGCCGAGCCGCTGCCCGGGTCCCAGTTGACCATGTAGTGGTCGCGGTAGATGAAGCCCTTCTCGTAGAGGTCGACGAAGACCTTCACGACGGCCTCGTGGTAGCCGGCGTCGAACGTGAAGCGCTCGTCGTCGTAGTCGAGCGAGGCGCCGAGCCGCTGGAACTGCTCGATGATCGTGCCGCCGAACTCCTCGCGCCACTCCCACACGCGCCGCTCGAACGCCTCGCGCCCGATCGCCTGGCGGCTCGTGCCCTCGTCCGCGAGGCGCTTCTCGACCTGCTTCTGCGTCGCGATGCCGGCGTGGTCGGTGCCGAGGATCCACTTCGCGCGCCTGCCGCGCGCCCTGTGGAAGCGGATCAGGACGTCCTGGATCGAGCCGTTGAGCGCGTGGCCCATGTGCAGCGCGCCGGTGACGTTCGGCGGCGGCACGGCGATCGAGTAGTTCTCGTCCGGTCCGCCCTCGGCGTCCGGGTGGAAGAGGCCGCTGTCGAGCCAGCGCCGCACGATCCGCGGCTCGACCTCCGCGGCGTCGTAACGGGTCCGGGCCTCCAGCGTGGACATGAGGCGCAAGTGTATTGGCGATTCACGCGAGGGCTTGCGCAGACGGCCCATCGATCGCGCGCTGCTGACCGTCGGCCGCGTCGAGCGGCAGCGCAAGCCCGGCGGCGGACGCTAGTGTCGTGACTCGGAAGTTCGTGAGCAGTTTCTCGAGTTGATCGCCGTTCGTGGGGCCGGGCAGCGATGCAGCCTGTGCTGGTGGCACAGGCAAGTCGACGGCCGGTTCCACGGGCGGCGAGGCGCCGAGAGACTGCCACCGAACTAGTGAGTTACGACACTAGCCGCCGACGGCGACCGGCTTTGCTGCCGCGGCCGGGAGGCGGCGTTTGAGGCGCATCGCCTCGAGCACCTTGCCCTGCGCGAGCTGCAACGCGGCGGTGCGCGTGGTGATCGCCTCGGCGTCGGCCAGCTCCAGCACGCGTGCGCTGTTGGCGTGGAGCTTGCGCTCGATCGTCGCGTAGATCGGCTGCGGGTCCGGTGGCAGCGCCGAGTAGCGGTGGTCCATCGCGCTCGCGGAGGCGATCACGGCCCCCGCGTTCGCGATGAAGTCCGGCACGACCACGACGCCGCGCTCGCGCAGCACCTCGCGCGCCGCGTCGTCGGTCGGCAGGTTGGCGCCCTCGACGATCACCCGCGCCGGCAGCCGGGCGGCGAGCGCGGCGTCGATCACGTCCTGGCCGGCGCACGGCAGCAGACAGTCGGCGGCGACCTCAAGCTCGGCGCCCAGCTCGATCCGCTGCGCGCCCTCGTACTCGAGCACGCCCGCGTCGCCCGCCGCCTCCGTCAGCTCCAGCAGCCGCGCGACGTCGAGTCCGTCGGGGGCGTGGATCGCGCCCGCCGCGGTCGAGGCGGCGACGACGACGGCGCCCAGCTCAGCGACCCGTCTGGCGGCAGCGCGGCCGACGGCGCCGAAGCCCTGGATCGAGACGGTCGCGCCTTTCAGCGGCAGCTCGGCGCGCGCCGCCGCGACCTCTACGCAGGCCGCAACGCCGTAGCCGGTGAAGCCGAGCTCGTCGTACGGGATGCCGCCGAGTGCGGCCGGCGAGCCGATCGCCGCGCCGCGGTCGCCCAGCTCGTCCTGCACGATCGCCGCGTCGCCCTCGGTCAGCCCCATGTCGAGGCCGGCGACGTACTCGGCCGGGATGTGGCGCTGGAGCGCTCGCGCCCACGCACGGATGATCGCCTCGCGGTTCGGGTCGCGCGGGTCGGCCTTGATGCCGGCCTTCGCGCCGCCGAACAGCACGTCGGCCATCGCCCACTTCCAGGTCATCGCGCGCGCGAGGCGCGCCACCTCGGAGACCGACAGCGTTGGGCTCATGCGGGTGCCGCCCTTGCCCATGCCGCGCGCGGTGTTGTCGATCACGAGCACGCCGCGCATCCCCGTCCTCGTGTCGGACACGCAGACGACCTTCTCCGGTCCCCACTCGTCCACCAGCTCCAGCGTGTCGGTCATCGATGCTCCTTCGTGTGGGTGCTCGCGCGCCTCAGCCGCTCGGTGCCGAGGCCGGGAAGCTCATGCTCAGGACCGTCGCCGCGCCGCCCCAGCGGCGCGTGACGACCTTCCCGCGCGTATTGAAGTGGATCCCCTCGGGGCCGTAGACATGCGTGTCGCCGAACAGCGACGCGTTCCAGCCGCCGAACGAGTAGTAGCCGACC
>DATHEP010000190.1:0-4251 GCA_035318525.1 Conexibacter sp. | reverse complement strand
GCCGGTCGTGAGCGGAACCGCCGAGCGGAGCGATCCGGACTGGCCGGCAGATCACGAGCTGCTGGCAGCGGCGAGCGGCGAGGACGCCGCGGACGTCGCGCCGGCCGTCTTCGAAGCGTCGCTGTCCCCCCACCTCGCGGCCGAGCTCGCCGGGCAGCCGCTCGACCCGGCGGAATTGCGGGCGGCGTACGCGCGACGCGCGGCGAGCGTCGAGGCGATCGTCGTCGAGGGCGTCGGCGGGCTGCTCGTGCCGCTCACGCCTGACTACCTCGTGCGCGACCTCGCGCGGGACGTCGCGCTGCCGCTCGTGATCGCCGCGCAGCCGGGGCTCGGCACGATCAACCACACGCTGCTGACGCTCGAGGCGGCGCGCAGTGCCGGCCTAAGCGTCGCAGGCGTAGTGATGACGCCATGGCCGGCCGAACCGAGCGCGATGGAGGCGGACAACCGGGAGACGATCGCGCGGCTCGGCGAGGTCGAGGTCGCGACGCTCGCCACGATCCGTCGCGCCGATCCTGCGCTGCTGGCCACGGCCGGCGCCGCGCTCCCGCTCGATCGCTGGCTGAGCTGACAGCAGCGTTGCGATGAGCGATGGATCGTGGCCGCTGGCAAGGAGCAGGGAGCGTGGCCTGCTCACGCAGGCGAGCGACCGAGGACGCCGCCAGCGGCCGCGAGGCGCCGCTCATCGCGAGCCGCTGGCGGCAACCTCGACAATCGAGGCGTCGATCAGCCACTCGACCGGGGCGCGGTCGTCGGTGTAGACGCTGCCGCCGTCCAGCGCCGGCTCCAGCCGGCCGGCGGCGTCGGCGCCGACCGGGCGCAGCTCGGGATCGAGCCCGGGCAGCGCGCGCCACAAGCGGTCGGCGGAGATCGGCGCGTCGGAGGCGATCAGAACCGTGTTCGTATCCTCGCTCGCGTCGCGCGCCACGTGCTCGAAGACGTCGCGCATCGTCGCGCTCAGCGTCTCCTCCAGCGCGTCGGATCCCTCCGGATGGCCGACGTTGACGAGCACGACGCCGCCGGGCGTCAGCCGCTCGCGCGCGAGCGCGAAGAACTCGCGCGTCGCAAGGTGGAACGGCACGTACGGCTGGCGGTAGGCGTCGACGAAGATCGCGTCCCAGCGGCGCGCGCTCTGGCGCAGGAAGGTGCGCCCGTCGGCCGTGTGCAGGTGCAGCCGCGGCCCGTCGAGGTCGAACAGCTCGCGCCCGACCTCGTTCAGCGCGCCGTCGAGCTCGACCGCATCCACGCGCGTGTCGGGGAAGTAGTGGCCGTAGGCGCGCGCGGTCGTGCCGGCGGCGTTGCCGACGATCGCGACCGAGCGCGGTGCGGCCGGAAGCGCCACCAGCGGCAGCACGAGGAACTCGTCCCAGTAGTCGCCCGTCAGGAACGTGTCGGGGCGATAGAGCGAGTGGACCGCCTGGCCCTCGTTCAGCTCCAGCCGCCGCTCGCCATCCGAGGACTCGATGACTCGCGCGTACTGGTAGGGCGTCTCGCGCTCCCAGATCACGCGCCCGTCGCCGGTCGCCTTCACGGTTCCGACCGGGATCGCGATCAGCACGGCGACGGCGACCGGCGCGAGCACGGCCGCGCGCCGCTGCAGCGAGACCACCGCCACGACCGCCAGCGCCAGCGCGAACACGAGGAACGTGCGGCGCGTGCCGAGGAACGGGATCAGCAGCAGTGCGCTCAGGAAGACGCCCGAGAGCGAGCCGAGCGTCGAGATCGCGTAGAGGCGGCCGGCGACGCGGCCCGCCTCCTCGACGCGCGAGACCGCCAGCCGGATCGCGTAGGGCGCGACCGTCCCGAGCAGCAGCATCGGCAGCGCGATCAGCACCAGGACGGCGACGAGCGAGCCGACGAAGGCGCCGGCCGACAGCGAGTCGAACGCGTCGACGGAGACGCGCAGGAAGGGCCCGGCGACGAACGGCACGAGCGCGAACAGGCCGGCCGCGACGAGCACGATCGCCGACAGGCGCTCCACCGACGGCGTGCGGTCAGCGAGCCGGCCGCCGAGCCAGTAGCCGGCCGAGAGGGCGAGCAGGACAGTCGCGATCGTGTTCGCCCAGATCAGCGTCGAGTCGCCGAACCACGGCGCCAGCAGGCGCGCGGCGGCGATCTCGCCGCCCAACGAAGAGGCGCCGACGACGAACACGAGCAACAGGAGACGACGGCGTGGCACCGCCTCACAGGGTACGACCGTCAGCCGCCGAGCGCGCGCTCGATGAACGGGCCGAGCAGGCGCGCGGCGGCGTCCGCCGTCGCCTCCGGCGACCCCGCCGGCACGGTCACGTAGCTGATCGCCAGCCGCACGAGCGCCTCCGACAGCAGCTGGGCGTCGGCGGCCGACGCCTGCGGCCAGCCCTCCTGGATCACGGCGGAGAGTCGCTGCGCCGCCCAGGTGACGACCGGCATCGACTGCGTCGTGACGAGCGGCAGCATGCCGCCGGTGCCGTCGTCGCTGAGCACCATGCGCATCAGCGGGTCCTCCGCGGCCAAGGCGAGGAAGACCTCCAGCGCACCCGCGACGGCGGCACGCGGGTCGTCGAGATGCTCGCGCACCGCCTGCTCGACGGCGTCGAGGAAGCGCTCGCCCTCGCGGATCACGAACGCGGCCGAGAACTCGTTGCGCGTGCCGAACTCCTTGTAGAGCGTCTGCCGCGAGACGCCCGCGGTGCGTGCGACGTCGGCCATCGTGATGTCGGCCCACGCGCTGTGCTGGAGCTGGTCGCGCGCGGCGTCGAAGAGCGTGTCGCGCAGCAGCTGTCTCGCCGCGACGGCGTAGGGCGGACGGCTCACCGCCCGAATGGTCGCAGCGGAGGCGGTCACGCGTCCGGCTCGCCGGGCTCGAAGTCGACCTTGTCGCGCACCCCGCAGTCGGGACACGCCCAGTCGTCCGGCACCTCGCTCCACGGCGTGCCGGCGGGGAAGCCCTCGCGCGGATGCCCAGCGTCCTCGTCGTAGACGTAGCCGCAGCCGGGACAGCGAAGGCGGGCCATCAGGCCGCCGCCCCGGTCGCCGGGCCGGCGCCCCCGCCGTAGCGGCGCAGCATCCGCGGCCGCGCCCGCGGCTGGATGTTCGCGCGCGTCACCTCGCCGCCGTAGTGCTCCAGCACGCGGTGGTCCATCACGCGCCGCCAGACGGGCGGCACGACCGCGAGCACGATCATGCCGGCGTAGCCGGTGGGGAGCTGCGGCGCACCGTCCATGTGACGCAGCGCCTGGTAGCGGCGCGTCGGGTTGGCGTGGTGGTCGCTGTGGCGCTGCAGGTGGTAGAGCAGCACGTTGGAAGCGACGTTGTTGCTGTTCCAGGAGTGCTCGGGCTGCGTGCGCTCGTAGCGGCCGTCCTCGCGTCTCTGACGCAGCAGGCCGTAGTGCTCGAGGTAGTTGACGACCTCCAGCAGCGAGGCGCCGACGACCGACTGGATCACGAGGTACGGCAGCACGACCCAGCCGAACACGGCGACCAGCACGACGTAGAGCCCGAGCGTCATCGCCCACGCATTGAGGATGTCGTTCTTGTACGTCCACGGCGAGCTGCCGGTGCGGCGCAGGCGCTCCGTCTCCAGGTGCCACGAGGAGCTGAGGCTCCCCCAAGCCGTGCGCGGCAGGAAGGCCCAGAACGACTCGCCCAGCCGCGCGCTGGCCGGGTCCTCGGGCGTCGCGACGCGCACGTGGTGCCCGCGGTTGTGCTCGATGAAGAAGTGGCCGTAGCCGCTCTGCGCGAGCGCGACCTTCGACAGCCAGCGCTCGAGCGAGGCGCGCTTGTGGCCAAGCTCGTGCGCGGTGTTGATCCCGATCCCGCTGACCATCGCCATCGTGAACGCGAGGCCGACCGAGTCGAGCGTCGAGAGGTCGCCGCTCGACCACAGCCAGCAGGCAAGCACGAGGCCGGCGTACTGGACCGGGATATAGGCGTACGTGCACCAGCGGTAGTAGCGGTCCTGCTCGAGCCACTTGATCACGCTGTCAGGCGGGTTCTCGGCGTCCACCCCGACGATCGCGTCGAGCAGCGAGAAGACGACGAAGACGAGGAACGGCCCGAACCACCAGAAGACGCCGAGGCCGGTGACCTCCACCCAGCCCCAGGCGATGAACGGCAGCAGCGGGACGATCAGGCCGAGCAGCCACGCGTAGCGCTTGCCGTCGCGCCACGTGGCGGGGTTCAGCTCCTCCTCGACAGCAACGGTTCCCATGTCTCCTCCAGCGTCGCGTGACCGGTCTCCGTTGCTTAGGTTTACATCATTGGGCCTCT
>DATHEP010000189.1:0-4737 GCA_035318525.1 Conexibacter sp. | reverse complement strand
CGGCTGCCGACAGCTACCTGCGCGTGGGGACGATCGTCGAGGCGGCGCTCGGCACCGGCTGCGACGCGATCCACCCCGGCTACGGATTCCTCGCCGAGAACGCCGCCTTCGCCGCCGCGGCCGCCGAGCACGGGCTGCGCTTCGTCGGCCCGCGCGCCGAGGTGATCGAGCTGACCGGCGACAAGCTGCGGGCGCGCACCGCGGCGGCGGCGGCCGGTCTGCCGCTCGTGCCGGGGCGCGCGGTCGAGAGCCGCGCCGAGGCCGAGCGCCTGGCCGAGGAGATCGGCTACCCGCTGCTGCTGAAGGCGGCCGCGGGCGGCGGCGGACGCGGCATCAAGCTGGCGCGCGACGCGGCCGAGCTGGCGACGCTGTACGAGGTCGCCGCCGCCGAGGCCGGCGCCGCCTTCGGCGACGCGCGGCTCTACGCGGAGCGCTTCATCACGGCGGCGCGCCACGTCGAGGTGCAGATCCTCGCCGACGAGCACGGCGCGGTCATCCATCTGGGCGAGCGCGACTGCTCGACGCAGCGTCGCTACCAGAAGCTCGTGGAGGAGGCGCCCGCGCCGTGCCTCGCGCCGGCGCTGCGCGACGCAGCCTGCGCGGCGGCGGTCGCCTTCGCCCGCAGCGTCGGCTACACGAACGCCGGCACGGTCGAGCTCGTCGTCGACGTGGAGCGCGAGCGCTTCGCCTTCCTGGAGATGAACTGCCGCATCCAGGTCGAGCACCCGGTCACCGAGGCCGTCACCGGCGTCGACCTCGTCGCCGAGCAGCTCGCGATCGCCGACGGCCGCCCGCTGTCGCTCGCGCAGGAGGACGTCGTCTTCGACGGCCACGCGATCGAGTGCCGGCTGACGGCCGAGGACCCGCAGCAGGACTTCCGTCCCAGCCCCGGGCGCCTGCGCCGCTTCGCGCTGCCGGACCTGCCCGGCGTGCGCGTCGACACGCACTGCGAGGAGGGCACGCTGATCCCGCCGTACTACGACTCGCTGATGGCGAAGCTGATCGCCCACGGGCCCGACCGCGAGAGCGCGCGGGCGCTGCTGCTGGAGGCGCTGGAGCGCGTCGAGGTCGAGGGCGTCGCGACCAATCGCGCGCTGCTGGCGCAGGTGCTGGGCGAGCCGCGCTTCGTCGCCGGCGAGCTGACGACGCGCTGGCTGGAGGAGGCGCTCGCGTGAGCCGCGCGGTGGAGATCGTCGACACGACCGTGCGCGACGGCAACCAGAGCCTGTGGGGCGCGACCGGGCTCACGACGCCGGACGTGCTGGCGATCGCCCCGACGATCGACCGCGTCGGCTACCACGCGCTCGACTTCACCGCCAGCACGCACATGGCCGTCTCGGTGCGCTACCACCACGAGGACCCGTGGGAGCGGATCCGGCTCGTGAGCGCCGCGATGCCGCGCACGCCGCTGACGTTCCTGACGACCGGCGCGCGCTTCATCTCGTGGCAGCCGGCCGGCGAGGACGTGATGGCGCTCGCCTTCGCGCTCGTACTGCGCAGCGGCGTCCGTCGCGTGCAGATCTGCGACCCAATGAACGACGTGGCGCAGCTGCGGCTGCTCGCGGCGCGGGCGCGGGAGGCGGGCGCCGAGCAGGTGGTGACCGCGCTCACCTACTCGATCAGCCCCGTGCACACCGACGAGTACTACGCCGAGCGGGCCGCCGCACTGGCCGACTGCCCGCAGATCGACCGCCTCTACCTCAAGGACCCGGGCGGCCTCCTGACGCCCGAGCGCGTGCGCGCGCTCGCGCCGCTGCTGACGGGCGCGGGCGCGCGCCCGGTCGAGCTGCACAGCCACTGCACGACCGGGCTCGCCCCGCTCGTGTACCTGGAGGGCGTCGAGCACGGCCTGCGCACGCTGCACACGGCTGTCGCGCCGCTCGCCAACGGGACCTCGCAGCCGGCGGCCGAGACGACGCTGCGCAACCTGCGCGCGGCGGGCTTCTCGCACCAGCTCGACCTCGACGCGCTTGCCGAGGTGTCCGCGCACTTCCGCGCGCACGCCGAGGCGCACGGCCTCCCGCTCGGCGCGCCGCTCGAGTACGACGCCTCCTACTACCGCCACCAGCTCCCGGGCGGCATGGTCACGACGATGCGCCGCCAGCTCGACGAGATCCGGCGGCCGGAGCTGTTCGACGCGGCACTGGAGGAGGTCGACCGCGTGCGCGCCGAGCTCGGTTATCCGATCCTCGTGACGCCCTTCTCGCAGTTCGTCGCGACGCAGGCGGTGATGAACACGATCGCCGGCGAGCGCTACGCGCAGGTGCCCGACGAGGTCGTGCGCTACCTGCTCGGGCAGTTCGGCGCGCCGCCCGCACCGCCGGACGGCGACGTCGTCGAGCGGGTCCTGTCGCTGCCGCGCGCGCAGGAGCTGGATGCGACGGAGCCGCTCACGCTCGACGGCGCCCGCGCGCGCTTCGGCACGCGCATCTCCGAGGAGGAGCTGCTGCTGCGACTGACGATGCCGGCGGAGCAGGTCGACGCGATCGGGCGCGGGGGCGCCCCGGCCTCTGCGCGCGCCGCCGCGCCGCCGTCGGCCCCGCTCGTGCACCTGCTGCGCGAGCTCGACCGCCGCCCCGCGATCACCTACCTGCGGGTCGAGCGCGGCGACGACCTCGTCGTCTGGCGCCGCGACCCGGGCGGCGGCGATGCTCGCTGACGCGCGCGGCTTCGCGTTCGACCTCGACGGGACGCTCGTGCAGCGCGGCGCGAACGGGCCCGAGCCGCTGCCGAGGGCGCGCGAGGTGCTCGACGCCGTACGGGCGTCGGGGCGCCCGCTCGTCGTCTTCACGAACGCCAGCCACGCGACGCCGGCCACGCTGGCCGAGCGGGTGAGCGCGGGCGGCCTGCCGCTGGCCGAGCAGGAGGTGCTGACGCCGATCTGCTCGGCGATCGGCGAGCTGCGCCACCGACACGCCGGCCGCTCCGTGTACGCCTTCGCGACGCCCGCCACGCGCGAGCGCTTGCTGGCGAGCGGCGTCGAGCTGCTCGCCGACGCCGACGCGGTGCGCGCCGAGGTCGTGCTCGTCGCGCACGCCGACGACGCGCCGCTGGCGACGATGGAGGCCGCCGCGCGCGCCGTGCGCGCCGGAGCGCGCCTGCTGACGGCCAACTACGCGCCCGCCTACGCCGGCGCGGACGGCCCGATCATCAGCCGCGGCGCGATGATCACGGCGGCGATCGCGCGCGCCGCGCAGACGCGCCCGCTCGTCGTCGGCAAGCCCTCGCACGCGGCGCTGCGCGCGCTCGTCGCGCGGCTCGCGCTGCCGGCGCGCGAGCTCGTCATCGTCGGCGACGACCTCGGCATGGACGTCGCGCTCGGCCGCCTCGGCGGCGCCCGCACGATCCTCGTGCGCAGCGGGATCAGCGGCGACGACGAGGTCGCGCGCGCGCCCGCCGGGCGTCGGCCCGACCGGGTCGTGGACGAGGTCGGCGCGCTGCTCGAGCTGCCCTAGTCGGACCAACTCGTCGCCACCAGCGTTCAGGGTGCCGCTCTCCAGGGATCGAGGATGGCGATACCGGTCGCTTCGAAGTCGCGGACATTGCGCGTCGCCAGACGAGCGTCGTGCGAGCGACAGATCGCGGCGATCTGACCATCGGCGAGGCTGATCGGCCGGCCGTTCCGGTCGCGCTCGACGACCAGCTCCGCGTAGTGGACAGCCGCTACCGCATCGAACGACAGCACCCGGCCAGAGAAGTCTTCTTGCACGAGCGCATTCACAGCCGCGGCCAACTCGGCCTTTCGCGCGCCGTCCGCCAGCCGCGCAACGCCGTAAAGCAGTTCGGCGACAGTCACAGCGGTGATCGCCAGCGCACTCGCGTCCTGCCCGTCGACCCATCTGACCACACGCGTCGCCGGCCGTCTCCGCATCAACTCGGAGAGGACGTTCGTGTCGAGAACGATCATGCGCCCAGATCAGCGGCGCGCGGCAGATCGATGCGGGGCGGCAACTCGAGCTTGTCAGCCCCAAGCCTCACGAAGCGCTCGTGGATCCGGCTGCCCAGACGATCGTTCGCCCTCGCGTCGCCGACCAGCGTCGAGCGCAGGATCGCGCGCGCCTCCGCCTCCATCGAGCGACCATTCTCGGCCGCCCGCACCCGCAGGCGTGCCTTCAGTCCGTCGTCCAGGTTGCGCACAGTCAAGGTCGACATCTCGCCTCACAAAGTAGCATTGCTTGCATTGAAAGCAATGCTAGCGGAAGGGGATCGCTGAGTAGCGGGGCTTCTATTCTCTCATGATTCAAATTCTGCTGGTACAGTAGAAAATGTGTCTTCTGTAGAAAATAGGTGGCGCCACATCCTCGCGGCCGCTGTCGATGGCGCCGTCGTGCAGCCCAGCGCACGCGAAGCGCAGTCTGACCTGTTGATCCGCACACGCGACGGTCGGTCGATTGCCATCGACGTGAAGTGGGCTGGTGAGGGTTGGCCGCAGGATGTCCGTCGGGTGGCGAGCAGCGTGCCCGACCCGTGGCCTTCCGAAGTCGTCGTGCTTGCACGTCAGCTCTCCCCCGGTGCGATCGAGTGGCTGCGCGAGCGCGGCGCGAACTGGGCGGACGAGGTAGGACAGGCGCGCCTCCTGGGACCTGAGGGACTGATCGTGATCCGCGAGCCCACGCGGATCTCTGCCACCGAGCGCCCGGCACGGAGCTTCAGATGGTCGCCGTCGGCGCTCACAGTCGCAGAGGCGATCCTGTCGCGCCCGCATGGGCCGCTGCGAGCCACCGAGCTCGCGCACGT
>DATHEP010000188.1:0-4744 GCA_035318525.1 Conexibacter sp. | reverse complement strand
CGCTCCACAGCAGCGCGCGGATGCCGTCCCACTTGACCTCGTAGCCCCAGCGGTCGTCGTCCCCGTCCCCACCCACTACGCCGTCGGCTTCGGAGCGGGCGAGCATCGGCGCCATGTGCGGCGGCAACGGCTCGCGCGCCGGATCCTGCGGCGGGTCGAGGCGGTGGATCATCCACGGCTCGCCGGCCTCGACGCGCTCCTCGCCCGCCGCGGGCTTGCGACCGATCGGGAAGAGGCCGTAGCGCCCGCCGAATCGCTCGCCGTGGAGCGTGACCTCGACCTTCTTGCGGTCCGTCCACTCGTGCAGCTCGTAGGTGCCGGCGTCGAAGATCTCCATCGTGCCGGCGCCGTAGCTGCCGGCGGGGATCTCGCCGTGGAAGGTCAGGTACTCGAGCGGATGGTCCTCGGTGCGGATCGCGGGGCGGTCGTCGCGCGGGTCGAGCGGGACGCCGCGCGGGAGCGCCCACGAGGCGAGCGTACCGTCGCGCTCGAGCCGCAGGTCCCAGTGCAGGCGCGACGCGTCGTGCTGCTGGACGACGAAGCGCGGCGCCGCGACGGGCGCGTCCGACGCACCGCCGCGCGGCTCGCTCGTCGCGCCGAAGTCGCGCTTCGCGCGGTAGTCGCCCAAACGGTCGCCGTCGTCCATGCGGGCACGGTACCTCCACGCCGCGCGTCCGACATTCGTCCAGCTGGGCGGGATCGGCCTGCGGACGGGGAGTGTGCGGCCGATCCCAGGGGGGATGGCCTTCCGCTTCGCTCCCTCGTCGACGCCCGCGCGGGTGGCGCTGGTGCTCGTGCCGCTGCTGCTGGCGCTGGCCCTGCTCGTCCCCGCCGCGCCCGCCAACGCACGCCCCGCCGCGTGCAGCGCGGCGCACGTCAACGTCGAACGGGCGCCGATCCGCATGGCGCGCAACGCGACGCTGTGCCTGCTGAACCGCGTGCGCGCACGTCACGGGCTGCCGCCGCTGCGCATGAACCCCAAGCTGTCCCGCGCCGCGCGCAAGCACTCGCGCGACATGGTGCGCCGGCGCTACTTCGCGCACGACTCGCTCGACGGGCGCAGCCCCTTCGAGCGCATGCGCGCGACGCGCTACGTGCCGCGCGGGGCGAGCTGGGTGCTGGGCGAGAACCTCGGCTGGGGCAGCGGCTCGCTCGCCGAGCCGAAGGCGCTCCTGCGGGCGTGGATGCGCAGCCCGGGCCACCGGCGCAACATCCTCGACGGCCGCTTCCGCGACATCGGCATCGGCATCGTGCGCGGCGCGCCCGTCGGCGGCCACGGCGCGACCTACACGACCGACTTCGGCCGGCGCTCGTAGCGGCCGACGGCGTCGGCGCGCCGCGCTATCGTCGCGCGCCATGGCAGCGCCGAACGAGCTGTGGCTGACGCGCCACGGCGAGACCGAGTGGAGCCGCTCGCGGCGGCACACCGGTCGCACGGACCTGCCGCTGACGGCGCACGGCGAGGCGCAGGCGGTCGCGCTCGGCGAGCGCTTGCGCAGCCGACGCTTCTCGCTCGTGCTCGTGAGCCCGCTGGCGCGCGCGCGTCGCACCGCCGAGCTGGCCGGCTTCGGCGACGTGCTGGAGCTCGACGAGGATCTCGTCGAGGTCGACTACGGCGACTACGAGGGCCGCACCACCGTCGAGATCCACAGCGCGCGGCCCGACTGGGACTTGTGGCGCGACGGCTGCCCCGGCGGCGAGACGATCGCCGAGGCGGCTCAGCGCGCCGGGCGCGCGCTCGCGCGCGCCCGCGCGGCCGACGGCCCGGTGCTGCTCGTCGGCCACGGCCATCTGACACGCACGCTCGCGACGCGCGCGCTCGCGCTCGATCCCGACCACGGCCGCCGCCTCGCGCTCGACCCCGCCACGCTGTCGATCGTCGGCTCCGAGCACGAGGCGCCGGCACTGCGGTTGTGGAACGACGCCGGGCACCTGCCGGCGCGGGCGTAGTCGCTGCCGCTTCCGCGCGGAATCGTTACGAAGCGCGCGAGCGCCGCGCGCGCAGCTGCCCATACGTTCGGCCGATGCCTCCGCGACGGACGCGAGAGCGACACGAGCGTCTTGCCTATGGTGCCCACCTGTACGCGCGCTGGGAGATCGAGCGCGACGTCGTGCGGTTTGCAGTGGTCCTGCTCGCGTGGGATGACGGATGGCGCACCGTCGAGCTGTTCGACTGCTCGCACGAGGGTCACAACGATCGCCATCGGTACGAGCGTGACGGAACCAAGGGACCCGCGCGACCGTTCCACCGCGGGACACCAGGCGAGGCGATGCGCGACGCCATCAGCTTGATCTGTGCCGACCACCGGAGGATGATCGAACGATGGCGAGCGTAGGCACACCGAGACGATCCCCCCCACGCGAAGCGGCGTCCAGGGTGCTGATGGCCGACATCGACCGAATCAACGCGGGCGAGGAGTCCCGCTACGGACCGAAGGCGTCGTTCGTCGGATCGGACCTCGTAACCGACGAGATGATTCGCGAAAGCCACGACAAAGGCCTCACCGTCGTGATCGTCGACGAGCACGAGAACGTGCGGGTGCTGCCGGCGCCGGACCCGTCAGTCGGCGAGCGCGAGCGGGACCGCTTCTGGAGAGAGATCCTCGCGCACTGGTGATCCGGCCGGTCCGCCGGGCAGCGGCATGAGTGCGAGGGCCTCGGCGCGGAACGCGGGGCCTGAGACTCCCGCGCCGACGATCGCGTCCTCATCGAACGTCATACGCGCCCGGCGCGGTCGCGGTTGAGCTAGCCTCGCCGCATGGCCGTCCGCGTCGAGCGCAACGGACCCGTCACGACGGTGATCCTCGACGCGCCCGAGGTCCGCAACGCGGTCGACGGCCCGACCGCAGAGGCGCTCGCCGACGCCTTCCGCGCCTTCGACGCCGACGACGAGGCGGCCGTCGGCGTGCTGTGGGGATCTGGCGGCGCCTTCTGCGCGGGCGCGAACCTGAGAGCGGTCGGCGGCGAGCGCGGCAACCGCGTGGCGCCCGACGGCGACGGTCCGATGGGCCCCTCGCGCATGCTCCTCGGCAAGCCGGTGATCGCCGCGATCGCGGGGCACGCGGTCGCCGGCGGGCTCGAGCTGGCGCTGTGGTGCGACCTGCGGATCGCCGAGGAGGACGCCGTGCTCGGCGTCTTCTGCCGCCGCTGGGGCGTGCCGCTGATCGACGGCGGGACGGTGCGCCTGCCGCGCGTCGTCGGGCTCGGCCGCGCGCTCGACCTGATCCTCACCGGCCGCCCGGTCGGCGCGCCGGAGGCGCTCGCGATGGGCCTCGTGAACCGCGTCGTGCCGAGCGGCTCCTCGCGCGAGGCGGCCGAGGCGCTGGCCGCGGAGCTGGCGCGCTTCCCGCAGCTGTGCATGCGCCACGACCGCCTGTCGGCGTACGAGCAGCACGACCTGTCGCTCGACGCGGCGATCGCGAACGAGCTGCGCCACGGCCTCGTCGCGCTCGCGCACGAGACGGTCACGGGCGCCGCCCGCTTCGCCGCCGGCGAGGGTCGGCACGGCGTCTTCTAGGAGGGTTTGGCGAAACCCCACGGCGCGGCGGGTTTCGCCAAACCCTCCTGGCGACGCCGCGCCGCTCGAAGGCTCAGCGCCGCCGCGGGTGCAGCGGCGTGCGGATCACGCGCGTCGCGCCGGCGCGATGGCCGTGCACGAGCGGGACGACGAGCGTGCTCGTCCCCGCGCGCTGACCCACGGCGCGCGTGCGCAGGCGGGCGACGAGCAGCGCCGGCCGGCCGCGCAGCCCCGCGGGCAGGGCGAGCGTCGCCCGTGCGCCCTCGGTACCGACGTGCCACAGCACGACGTCGCCGCGAATGCTTGCGATCGCCGCGCCGTCGGAGGCGATCGCGTAGAGACGCGGCCGCACCGCGACGTGGCAGCGGGCGCTCGTCGCGCAGCGCACGCGGCCGAGGTCGACGCGGCCGTGCGCGAACGGTGCCGGCAGCCCGGCGGGGGCGTCGAACAGGAGGCCCGCGGTGGAGACCATCGCAGCGGTCGCGACGGTCGGCGACGACGCGCCCAGAGGTGCCGCCGACGGCGGCGTGGCCGCTGCGACGCCGCTGCCGCTCAGCGGCACGACCGCGGGCTGGCTCTCGCCGCCGATCATCAGCAGCGTCGCGGTCGCGGCGCCGGGGGCGAGCGGCGCGAAGCGCACGCTGATCATGCACGGCTGGCCGGGCACGAGCTGCTGCGTCGAGCAGCCGTCGCGCTCGACGCGGAAGGCGCCGACGTCGCCGCCGGTCGGCAGCGCGACGAACGACTGGAAGGGGATCGTGCCGCTGCTCGTAAGCGTGAACGAGCGCGTCGCGCTGTCGCCCACGACGACCTCGCCGAACGTGAGCGCCTGCGGCGCGATCGTCACCTGCTGGACGCCGCCGACGCCGCTGAGCGGCACCGCGAGGTCGTCCCAGTCGGCGACGGGGACGCGCAGCGTGCCGGCGTACGCGCTGCCGTCGCCGGGGTCGAAGCCGATGCCGACGTTGCAGCCCTGACCGCTGCCGAGCGTCTGGCCGGCGCAGCCGTCGCCGGTGACGCGGTAGCTCGGGGAGCCGTCGATCGACGCGGGGCCGGGCTGGAGCGGGTCGGGGCCGCTGTTCTGGATCCAGATCGAGCTCGTCTGCTCGCCCCACTCGACCGGCACGACGCCGAAGTCGAGCGCAGCCGGCTGAGCCGACAGCGGCGACGGGGACGGGGCGGCGGCTGCGGGGGCGGCGGCGAGCGCGAGCAGCGCGGACGTCAGGA
>DATHEP010000187.1:0-3480 GCA_035318525.1 Conexibacter sp. | reverse complement strand
AGGGTCTAGGTTGAGATCGCCTGTCGGACAGGGGATCTCGTGCGTCGTGGCGCCGAGGGCCTGCTGTGCGCCGCTCAGCGGCCCTGGAAGCGCGGCGCGCGCTTCTCGAGGAACGCGGCGATCCCCTCGCGCGCGTCCTCGGAGCCGAAGACCGTCGCGAACGCGTCCTGCTCGGCCGCGATCCCGGCGTCGAGCGCGGCGTGCGCGGAGACGCGCTTGATCTGCTCGACCGCGAGCGGCGCGCGTCCGGCGAGCTCGCCGGCCAGCGCCAGCGCCGCGTCGAGCAGCTCCTCGTCCGGCACGACGCGGTTCGCGAGGCCGCAGGCCGCCGCCTCCTGCGCCGAGATCGGGTCGCCGACGAGGTTCATCTCGAGTGCCTTCGCGACGCCGACGAGCCGCGGCAGGCGCTGCGTGCCGCCGAAGCCGGGGATGATCCCGAGCTTGATCTCCGGCTGGCCGAAGCGCGCTGAGGCGGCCGCGAGGCGCAGATCGCACGCCATCGCCAGCTCGCAGCCGCCGCCGAGAGCGAGGCCGTTGACGGCGGCGATCGTCACCACGGAGCTGCGCTCGAAGGCGCGCAGCAGCTCATGCGTGCCCGTCACGAAGTCGCGCCCGGCGGCCGCATTCATCGCCGTGAAGGCCTTGATGTCCGCGCCGGCGCAGAAGAGTCGCGGGTTCGCCGACGCGATCACGAGCGCGCGCACGCCGTCGGCGGCGCTCACGTGCTCCCAGACGCGGCGCAATGCGGCGATCGTCTCCGGCGAGAGCGAGTTGGCCGGCGGGCGGTCGAGCCACGCGATCGCGACCGCGTCACGCGTCTCCAGCTTCACAGGGCCTTCGTCCCAGCCGGCGTCGGGACGCGGGGCCGCGGTGGCGTTTGCGCTGCTCATCGGCGGGGATTCTACGGTCCGCGCGCGAAACTCGCCGCGGACAGGCGTGTTCGAGCGAACGACCCCACCCTGACCGGAGGATGACGATGCGACGCCGACCGAGAAGCGCGACAGCCGCGGGTCTGCTGGCCCTCGCGACGATGCTGCTCGCGACGGCGAGCGCGGCCGCCGCGAGCCCGACGGTCGCGACCATCGGCGCGACCTCCGTGAACCAGACGGCCGCCACGTTGCGCGCCGACGTCAACCCGCAGGGTAGAGCGACGACCTACGCGTTCCAGTACGGCACGAGCACCGCCTACGGATCGCAGACGGCGGGGCGCAGCGCGGGCGACGGCACCTCGTCGAGACGCGTCACCTTCCGGCTCGCCGGCCTCACGCCCGGCGTGCGCTACCACTTCCGCGTCCTTGCCTCGAACGCCGACGGAACGACGACCGGCGTCGACCGCTCGTTCAGAACGCGCCTGCCGACGGTGAGACCACCGCTCGTGCTCGGCACCGCCCCCTTCGCGCCGAGCGCGACCGGCGTCGCCTTCACCGCGCTGATCAACCCCAACGCGGCAGGTACCACCTATCGCTTCCAGTACGGCACCTCGACGGCCTACGGGCTTGAGACGTTCGGCCGCTCGATCCCCGCGAGCGTGACGCCGCAGTCGGTCAGCTTCCGCCTCAACTCGCTCGCCTCGCGCACGACCTATCACTTCCGCGTCGTCGCCTCCAACCGCGCGGGCACGACGTTCGGACCGGACACGATCGCGCAGACCGGACCCTTCCCGCCCGGCACGCTGGAGGTCGGGACGAGGCCGCAGCGCGACGCGACGCGCTTGCACCCGTTCTTCGTCACGCAGGGCCGGCTCGTGCTCGGCTCCGGGGTGTCGGTCGCCGAGGGCTGCAGCGGCGGCACGATCACGGTCCGCTTCCGCTCGCGCTTCGGCACGGTCGCGCGCGACAGCACGCGCCTGTCCGGCGGGCACTGCAGCTTCCGCCTGCGCACGCGGGCGCTGCCGAGTCGCAGCAGCGTGGACACGATGCGCGTGCATGTCTCGTTCGGCGGCAACGCGATCCTCACGCCATTCCAGGCGGGCTCGTACCTCGTGCGCTTCCGCTGAGGCGGTCGCCACCTCGGCGGCGCGGCAGCAGGCCGCTGGTACCGTAGGAACGCACGCGCGCCAGGTCGCAGAGGCGCGCTCAGGGGACCGTCGTCGTGCCCGCGCGGGCACGTCGACGCGACAGATCGGGGGTGATGCGCGCCAAGAGCACCTGCTCGTGGAGTTGCCCGTTGAACGATCGATCGGAGAACGATCAACCATGCGAAAGACCATGGTCAGCACCGCACTGGCGACCGTCGTGCTGCTCGCACTCGCGAGCACGGCGTCGGCGCTCACTTCATACACATTCGATCCCGGCGGATCGATAAGCCAGGTGTCGAACGGCAGAATCAGCTTCGAAGCCGAAGGCATAACCGTCGAATGCGCCCTCACCCTGTCGGGGACGATCTCAGCCGGCGCCATCAGAGCCGGCTCGGGCGGAGAAACGATCGGAAACGTGACGAGAATCGCGGCGAGCAGCTGCAACGGGGGCCAGCTCAGAACGGCGCTAGAACTGCCCTGGCTGATCGGCGGACGGACCTACCTAGAAACCGGCGGCCCCAACAAGCTCCCGAGCGCGGCGGACCCCGATGAGCTGACCGGCGTACTAATCAGGACCGAGCTCGTCGTCCTCTTCAGCGAAGTGCTCGGGTTCGTCGAATGCCTATACGCCGGCCTGCTCGAAGAGCTAGCGCCGATGACGAAGATAATCGCGTCGCCGCCGGCGTACACGCTGGGCGCGCTCGTCCTGCTACCGGGCAACGTCATGACCCGGTTCAGCGGGATACTCTGCCCGGATGAAGGCATAGTCAGAGGCTCGTTCGCGTTGACGCCGAGACAGACGCTCGCCGTCACATGAGCCTGTTCCTGCGGCAGGTCCGGGTCTCCGGGACCTGCCGCAGGTTGAGCGCTGGCGCGCTACACGCCGGCGGTCGCCGGCTCCTCGACGCGGCGCGGCAGCAGCGTCTCGCGGGCGATCACGAGGCGCTGGATCTGCGCCGTGCCCTCGTAGAGCTGCATGATCTTCGCGTCGCGCATCAGCTTCTCGACGGGGTACTCCTTGATGAAGCCGTAGCCGCCGTAGACCTGCACGGCGTCGGTCGCGACCCGCATCGCCGCGTCCGCCGCGTAGCGCTTGGCGTGCGAGGAGACGAGCGTGTTGCGCTGGCCCTGGTCGAGCTGCACGGCGGCCTTCCAGGTGAGCAGGCGCGAGGCCTCCACGTCGGTCGCCATGTCGGCGATCATGAACTGGATCGCCTGGTGCATCGCGATCGGCACGCCGAACTGGACGCGCTCCTTCGAGTACTCCGTGGCGAACTCGAACGCGGCGCGCGCGATGCCGGTCGCCATCGCGGCGACGCCGGGACGCGTGCGGTCGAGCGTCATCATCGCGAGCTTGAAGCCCTTGTTCTCCTCGCCGATCAGGTGGTCGGCGGGGATCTCGATGTCGTTGAAGGGGACGGTCGCCGTGTTCGACGCCCGCTGGCCCATCTTGTCCTCCTTCT
>DATHEP010000186.1:0-3704 GCA_035318525.1 Conexibacter sp. | reverse complement strand
GCGACCGCGACTCGCTCGAGCAGGTCCGCATCCCGATCGCCGAGCCTCACGACGCCCTCGTCCTGCTTCGCCTTCAGCGAGGCGGCGATGTCGGCGCGCGCGACGCGCGCGAGCGTCGCCAGCTCGCCGGCGATCTCCTCGTTGCGGCGCGAGAGCGTGAACAGCTCGTGCATGAGAACGACGAACCCGGGGTCGTCCTCGATCAGCTGCTCGAGGCTGCGCACGAGCGCGTCGATGAAGTCGTCGGCCGTGCGTGCGACGCCGAGCGCGGCGGCAAGCGTGCCGAGGCGGATCTCCGAGTCGCGCCGCACGACCTCGACGAGCAGCCGCTCCTTCGTGCCGAAGTAGTAGTGCAGCAGGCCGCGCGAGACGCCGGCCTCGCGCGCGACGTGATCGAAGGTCGAGCCCGCCGACCCGCGGCGCGCGACGCTCTCGCGCATCGCGTCGACGATGCGCTTCGCCTTGTCGCTCTCGAGCGGACGGCTGCTCGTCATGGTGGGCGTGGTGACGGCCATCAGGCGATCGTAGTGGGTTGGCCGGCCGGCCGGTGCCCTGGCCGCGAGCGGCGCGAACGACGAGGGGCGCCCGCAGGCGCCCCTCGCAGACCGTCGTGCCGTACGGCGCGCGCTACGCGGCGCCGCCGTTGGCGTCCGCCGCAGGCGCGGTGGAGCCGTAGTCGAACTCCTCCTCCTTGCCGAACAGGAGGTCGAGCACCTTGTTGCGCAGGTCCTCGCTGAGCGCGAGCGCGACGCCCGCGCCGACGATGACCACGAGCAGCTTGCGGCCCAGGCCGCCCTTCTTCTTCTTCGGCGTCTTCTTCGGACCCTCCTTGAGCGAGGAGCCGGCCTCCTTCAGCGCGCCGGCCGCCTGCTTGAGGTCCTTCTGCAGCTTCTTGTCGTCGACCAGCTCGCGCGGGCTCTTGCCATCGGAGATCCGCTCGTAGGCGTCCTTCGCCGCCTCGAACGCGACGCGGAAGTTGTCGCGCAGCTCCTCGTCCTCGGCGAGCCGCTGCACCCATGGGCTCGTCGTCGCGGCCGCGGCGTTCGCCGCCTTCCTCGCCTGCTTCGTACGTGCTGCCATGCGCGGTTGCTCCCTTGGCTCGCTTGCTCGTGCGCGTCGAGCATACCCACACCCTCGCGCCGTCAGACGCGCGAACCCGGCGCGCCCGCTCAGGCGTCGGAGAGCTGTTCGCGCTGCCGGTCGAACGCCGCCAGCAGCTCGCCCACCGGCATCCCGAGCGCGTCGGCGAGCTGCACGAGCGTCGTCAGCCGCGGATCTCTCTTGGCACGCTCGAGCTCGCTCACGTGGTTCGGCGCCAGCCCGGCCGCACGCGCGAGTGCCTCCTGGCTCAGGTCGCGTTCGCGGCGGATGCGGCGGAGCACGCGCCCGAAGACGTCGGGATGGCTGGGAGGCGCGTGCACGGCACCCCGGAAGCCTGCCTGCTCATCAGCGGTTCTCCACCATATATAGATTGAGGTTCTCCATTGAACGACTGAGTCTCGTCGTGTCGAGGTGGAAAACCGCCGCCTAGAGAGTGACCGCGTTGGTCAGGCAGCCGTGCGACGACGCGCGCGGCGCGGCGCCAGCGCCACCTCGAGCAGCTCGTCGACGCGCGAGACGAAGTGCAGCTCGAGGTCTCTGCGCAGGTGCGCCGGGATCTCGTCGGCGTCCTGCGCGTTGCGCGTGGGCGCGATCACGTGGCGGATGCCGCTGCGCTGGGCGGCGAGCGCCTTCTCCTTGAGGCCGCCGATCGGCAGCACTTGGCCGGTGAGCGTGATCTCGCCCGTCATCGCCACGTCAGAGCGCACCGGGCGGCCGCTCAGCAGCGAGCAGAGCGCAGTCGCGATCGTGACGCCGGCGCTCGGTCCGTCCTTCGGGATCGCCCCCGCAGGCACGTGCACGTGCACGTCGTGTCTCGCGAACCAGTCGTCGGCGAGACCGTCGGGCGGGTGCGAGCGAACGTACGACAGCGCTGCCTGGGCCGACTCCTTCATCACGTCGCCGAGCTGGCCGGTGATCGTCAGCTTGCCGGAGCCCGCCATCGCCGTCGCCTCGACGAACAGCACGTCGCCGCCGGCCGGCGTCCACGCGAGCCCGGTCGCGACGCCCGGCTCCGAGGTGCGGCGGCGCGTCTCGGCGAACACTCTGCGCTTGCCGAGCAGCTCGCGCGCCTTCGCCGCGCCGATCGACAGCTTGCGTCTCGCTCTGCCCTCCGCCACCTGGCGCGCGACCTTGCGGCAGATCGAGCCGATCTCGCGCTCCAGCCCGCGCACGCCGGCCTCGCGCGTGTACTCGGCGATGACGACCTTGAGCGCGGCGTCGCTGAACGCGATCTGCCGCGGCGTCAGCCCGTTGCGCTCGACCTGGCGCGGCACGAGGTAGCGGCGCGCGATCTCGAGCTTCTCCTCCTCGGTGTAGCCGGCGAGCTGGATCGTCTCCATGCGGTCGCGCAGCGGTCCGGGGATCGTCTCCAGCGTGTTGGCCGTCGTCACGAACATCACCTCGGAGAGATCGAACGGCAGGTCGAGGTAGTGGTCGCGGAAGGTCGCGTTCTGCTCCGGGTCGAGGACCTCCAGCATCGCGCTCGCCGGGTCGCCGCGGAAGTCCGCGCCCATCTTGTCGATCTCGTCGATCATGAACAGCGGGTTCTTCGTGCCGGCGTCGCGCAACGCGCGCACGATCACGCCCGGCATCGCGCCGATGTACGTGCGGCGGTGGCCGCGGATCTCCGCCTCGTCGCGCACGCCGCCGACCGAGATGCGCTCGAATCTGCGCCCCAGCGCGCGGGCGATCGATCTGCCCAGCGACGTCTTGCCGACGCCCGGCGGACCGACGAGGCACAGGATCGAGCTGCCGCCGGCGGCGCGCCCGCCGTCCTCTCTCTCGCGCATCAGCTTGCGCACGGCGAGGAACTCGAGGATGCGGTCCTTCACCTGCTCGATGTCGTAGTGGTCGGCGTCGAGCACCTTCCGCGCATGCCGGAGATTCAGGTTGTCCTCGGTGCGCTCGCTCCAGGGCAGCGACGCGATCCACTCCAGGTAGCTGCGGATGACGCCGTGCTCGGCTGCCGCCGGCGGCAGCCGCTCCAGCCGCGCCAGCTCGCGGTCGACCTGCTTGCGCGCCTCCTCCGGCAGCTCGAGCGCGTCGAGCTGCTCGCGCAGCTCGTTCGCCTCGACCACCATCTCGTCCTCTTCGCCCAGCTCGTCCTGGATCGCTCTGAGCTGCTGGCGCAGGAAGTACTCGCGCTGCGTTCTGTCGAGCTCGGACTGGACCTGCGACTGGATCTTCGAGCCGAGCGCGACCACCTCCAGCTCGCGCGCCAGGATCTCCGACAGACGCCGCAGCCGCTTGGCGACGTCGCGCTCCTCCAGCAGCGCCTGCTTGTCCTCCGTCCTGAGCCGCAGCGCGCCGGCGATCAGGTGGCTGAGCGCGCCCGGGTCGTCGAGGTTCGCGACGGCGACGTGCAGCTCCTCCGGCAGGTACGGGACCTGCTCGATGATCTGGCTGAACGTGTTCTGGACGTTGCGGGTGAGCGCCTCGAGCTCGGTGGTCTCCTCGACGACGTCGGGCAGCGGCGAGATCTCGGCCTCCAGGAAGGGCTGCTCGCCGACCCAGCGGTCGACGCGCACGCGCTGGGTGCCCTGGACGAGGATCCGCAGCGTCCCGTCAGGGACCTTGAGCATCCGCGCGACGATGCCGACCAC
>DATHEP010000185.1:0-2610 GCA_035318525.1 Conexibacter sp. | reverse complement strand
TCGCCCACAGGGCGATCCGCAAGCTCACCGGGCTCGACCTGCAGGCTCCGATCTCCGGCCAGCGCGCGCTCAGTGGCCCCGCGTTCGCGACGGTCGTCCCGTTCGCGCCGCGCTTCGGAATGGAGATCGGCATGACGATCGACGCCGTGCGCGCAGGCTTCCGCGTCCGCGAGGTCGAGCTGCCGCTCGCCCACCGCGCGACCGGCAAGACGCTGGGCGGCTTCCTCCACCGCGGGCGTCAGCTGGTCGACTTCGTGGCGGTCTGGTGGTCGCGCCGCGGCGCGGCCGCATAGCCGGCGCTCAGATGTCGCCCGGCGCGGCCGCCAGCCCAGCCGTGAGCAGAGCGTTGTCGCCGCTGATGAGCGTGAGCCGCCGTTCCTTTGCGACCGCCGCGTAGGTGGCGTCGTAGACGCTCAGGCGGTGGCGCTCGGCGAGCTGGTGAGCCACCCGCCGTTCCGCTGCGGTGGGGACGAGCGGTGGCGCCTCAACGACCGTCGTCACATGAGAGACGAAGCCATCAGCAACCTCGCTGGGCCTCTGCCAGGCGCGCACGATGACGTTGCCCAATTCGTAGAGCGTGAGGTCGAGCAGCCGCAGCTCGACCTCACGGGTGTACGACCGCGCGACGATCGCGGTGGCGGCTTCGTGGTTCGGCTCATCGTCGGCTCTCATCCAGGCGAGCCAGACCGAGCTGTCGAGCAGGAGCCTCATCAGCGGCGATCGTCGCGTTCGCGATCGCGTCGCACTGCCTCGGCGGCAGTCGGGCCGGGGCCCGTGATGCGATGGCGCTCGACCCACTCCATCGCCTCGATCACCTCGGGACGAGGCTCCCCCAACCGCATTCGCGCCGCCTCCTGCAGGAACGCGCTGCGCGACTCGCCGCGCTCGGCGGCGCCAGCGTCGATGCGGGCGAGGAGATCGTCGGGGATCGAGACCATTACCTTCACGCGCGAGATTATATCCGGCAATACTGAAGCGCTCGCGCGCTTCGCAACGATTCTGCGCAGTGCGGAAGCGGCGCAGATTCCCGCATCGCGGGTAACCTTCCGCCCGATGGCCGACGAGCAGCTCGCGACGATGAAGGCGCAGGTCTACAAGGACCAGCGCCCGGCGGAGTACTTCGACAGATTCCATGCACGCGCGCGCACGCGCGAGCCGAACTGGGTCTACGAGGTCGTGCGCACGATCACGGTCCTCTACGGGCTGATCTTCTTCCGCATGCGCTGCATCGGCTCCGACAACGTGCCGGCGAGCGGCCGCGTGCTGCTCGCGCCCAACCACTTCTCCTTCATGGACCACTTCTTCACCGGCGCCTTCACGCGCCGGCGGGTGCGCTTCATGGCGAAGTCGCAGCTCTTCACGAAGCCGATGGAGTGGGTCTACTCGCCGGGCGGCGTCTTCCCGGTGCGGCGCGGCTACTACGACGAGGACGCCTTCATCACGGCGAACTCGATCCTCGAGCGCGAGGGCGCGATCGTCATGTACTGCGAGGGCGGCCGTTCCCGCAGCGGCAGAGTCAGCGACCGCGCGCGGCCGGGCATCGGCCGCCTTGCGCTGCAGACCGGCACGCCCGTCGTCCCGATCGCGATCTACGGCTCCCAGCGCGTGCGCAACTGGAAGAAGCTGCAGTTCCCGAAGGTGCTCGTGCAGTACGGCGAGCCGCTCCACTTCCCGCACGTCGAGAAGCCCTCGCGCGAGCAGCAGCAGGCCGCCTCGGACGAGATCCTCGGCGCGATCCGCACGCTCTACGCGGACCTCGAGCAGCTCGGCGAGAAGCAGGTCCGCCGCCGCGTGCGCGCCCAGCGCCGCAGCGGCGCTGGGCATCCCGCAGGCGCGCAGTCCTAGCGGCGCCGGCGCCGTGCCCCGCGCCCTAAGCTGACGCGCCGATGGACGCGACCGCGCTGCTCCGCCCGCACCTGCTCGACGGCCGCGTCGTCGCGCTCGGAGGCGGCGGCGAGCAGCTCGGGCCGCCGCTCGCCGCGCTCGGCGCGGCGACGCCGGCGTTGCCGGCGACGCTCGACGAGGAGGCGCTCGCCGCCGCCGTCGACCCGGCCACGCACGCGCTCGTCCACGACCTGCGCCCGGCCTTCGCCGGCGGCGGGGAGGACCGCCTGCGCGCCGCGCTCGACCTCGCGTGGGTCACCGTGCGCGCGGTCGCCGACGCCGCCTTCATCCCCGACGCGCGCGGCGGCAAGGTCGTGCTGGTCGCGCCGCCACCGGCCGCCGACGCTCCGGCCGCCGCCGGCGTGCGCGCCGGCACCGAGAACCTCGCGCGCACGCTGTCGATCGAGTGGGCGCGCCACGGCATCACGACCGTCGCGTCGGTGCCGGGCGCGCGCACGGACGACGCGCAGCTCGCCGCGCTCGCCGCCTACCTCGTCTCGCCCGCCGGCGACTACTTCTCCGGCTGCCGCCTGTCGCTCGGCGAGCAGGCGCTCACAGCGTGAGCGCGTCCCACGCCGCCTCGCGGCCCGGCACGTCGTAGCCGAACGCGTCGGGGTCGGTGCCGAGCGCCTCGGCCGCCTCGCGCGCGATCCGCTGCACGGCGACGGTCAGCGGGAAGATCGACAGCTGCTCGCCCAGCTCGCGCGCGACGATCCGGTGCACGCG
>DATHEP010000184.1:0-3240 GCA_035318525.1 Conexibacter sp. | reverse complement strand
TCCGGTCTGTCGGAGATCACCTGCTCGATCTGCTGTGCCTGGGAGTCGGCGTCGGCCGCCTCCAGCAGGCGGAAGTCGACGTCGTCGTATCTGTCTGCGGCGGCCTGCGCGTTCTTCGAGATCGCGCCGAGCCAGCCGTGGTCGGTCGGCGGCACGCTCGCGACGATGCTCACCGTGCCGCCCGAGCTGTTGGACGTGCCGGCGTCGTCGGTCGTCTGCGCGGCGGCGTCGGCCGACCCGCCGCCGTTGCCGCTGTCGTCGTCGTCTCCGCACGCGGCGACGCCGAGCACCAGCAGCGCCGCGACGGCCATCACCGTAAGCAGTCGCTTGAGCGACATGGTCTGGCCTCCTCTTGTGTTGACGTTCCTCACAACTTCGCCTCCGGTCGCTGGAGCAGCACCGCCCCGAGGACGATGCCTCCCTTGACCACCTGCTGGACCTCGGTGGACAGGTCCATCTGCGTCATCAAGCTGAAGATCAGCGCGAACGTGAGCACCCCGAGGAAGGTGCCGAAGATCGTCGCGCGCCCGCCGGCGAGGCTCGTGCCGCCGATCACGACGGCGCCGATCGCGTCGAGCTCGTAGAGGTTCCCGCTGACCGGCGAGGCGCTGCCGAGCCGCGCGCACAGCAGCACGGCCGCCACGCCGACGAGCACGCCCATCAGCACGTACACGCTGAGGATCGTGCGCCGCACCGGCACGCCCGCGATCCGCGCCGCCTCGCGATTGCCGCCGACCGCCACGACATAGCGGCCGTAGCGGGTGCGATTGAGGACGATCCAGCCGCCGATCACGATCCCGAGGAAGACGTAGACGGACACCGGGATCCCGAAGATCCGCCCGGTGCCGAACCACAACAGCGAGAAGGCGGCCGGGTCGCCGAACGAGCCGCCGTTGAGGTCGAGCAGGCCGACCGGCAGCTTGTCGTTCAGCAGCAGCGCGACGCCGCGCGCGATCGAGAACATCGCGAGCGTCGCGATGAACGGCACGACGCGGCCGTAGGCGATCGCGATCGCGTTGATCGAGCCGATCAGCGTCGCGAAGAAGATCGCGCCTGCGATGAACAGCAGCGTCGAGCCCTCGGGGTCGACGAGGATCCCGCCGAACATGCCGGCGGCGGCGAGCGCCGAGCCGACCGACAGGTCGATGCCGGCGGTCGCGATCACGAACGTCATGCCGATCGCCAGCACGCCGACGACGCTCGCCTGCGTGAGCATGTTGCGGACGTTGTCGATCGTCGGGAAGGTGTCCGGCTTGAGGATCGCGCCGGCGACGAACAGCAGGATCACGACGATCACGAGCGCGTACTCCTGCAGGCGGAACGCGCCCAGCCGCCGCTCCGTCAGCGGCTCGCCGGTCGGCGGCGCGGCCTGCCGGTCTCCGGCGGACTGCGTGCTCATCTGACCTCCTCGATCAGGTCGGCGGTCTCGGTCGGTGCGACGGCGTGGCGCAGCAGCTCGCGCTCGCTCGCGTGCGCGCCGTCGACCTCGAACACGACCGCGCCCTCGCGCATCACGAGGATGCGGTCGCACATGCCGACGAGCTCGCCGTTGTCGGACGAGACGACGAGCAGCGCCACGCCGGCCGCGGCGAGGTCGGCGATCACGCGGTACAGCTCGGCCTTCGTCGCGACGTCGACGCCGCGCGTCGGCTCGTCGAGCAGCAGCACGCGGCAGTGGTGCAGCAGCCAGCGCGCCAGCACGACCTTCTGCTGGTTGCCGCCCGACAGCTCGCGCACGATTCGCTCGGGGTCGTCGGGCACCGTCTGCAGGCGGCGCAGCTGCTCGCGCGCGGCGGCGCGCTCGGCGCGCACGTTCAGCAGCCCGCGCTGGAAGCGCGCGAGGTCCGAGAGGCTGACGTTCTTCGCGAGGCTCCAGTCGAGCAGCAGCCCCTGCGACTTGCGGTCCTCGGGCGCGAGGCCGAGCCCGGCGGCGATCGCGCGGTCGGGCCGGCCGGGAGGGAGCCGTCTGCCGCGGACGCGCACCTCGCCGTCGTCGGGGCGGTCGAGCCCGTAGATCAGGCGCAGCAGCTCAGTGCGCCCGGAGCCGACGAGGCCGCCGAGCCCTACCACCTCGCCGGCGCCCACCTGCAGGCTGATCCCGCGCACGTCCGGCATCCGCCGCAGGCCGCGCACGTCGAGCAGCGGCTCGGCGTCGTCGGTCGCAGCGGCCCTTGCCCGCTCCGGGTAGAGCTGCTCCACGGCGCGCCCGACCATCAGCTCGACGAGCCGCTCGGTCGGCGTCGCGGCCGGCAGTCCGGTGGCGGCCGTGCGGCCGTCGGTGAGGACGGTCACGCGGTCGCCGATGCGGCGGATCTCGTCGAGGCGGTGCGAGATGTAGACGACCGCGACGCCCTCGGCGGTGAGCCGCCGCACGACCTCGAACAGCGTCTCGATCTCGCCGTCGTCGAGGACCGCGGACGGCTCGTCCATGATCAGCAGCCGCACGTCGTGCGACAGCGCACGCGCGATCGAGACGACCTGCCGCGCCGCCGGCCGCAGCTCGCCGATTCTCTTGCGCGGGTCGATCCGCTCGTGGCCGAGTCGTCTCAGCAGCGCGGCGGCGTCCCGTCGCATGCGGTCGAGGTCGAGGAACGGTCCGCGCCGCGGCTCGTGCGCAAGGAACACGCTCTGCGCGACCGTCAGCTCCTCGACGAGGTCGAGCTCCTGATAGATCGTCGCCACGCCGCGCTCGAGCGAGGCGGCCGGCTTGCCCACCGGGAGCGGCTTGCCGTCGAGCAGGATCTCGCCGGCGGTCGGCTCGACGACGCCCGAGACGCACTTGATGAGCGTCGACTTGCCGGCGCCGTTGGGTCCGAGCAGGCAGTGGACCTCGCCCGCCTGGACCGCGAAGTCGACGCCCTTCAGTGCCTTCACGCCGGGGTACTCCTTGACGAGGCCGCGGACCTCGAGCGTCGGCGCCATCAGCCCACCACCAGCGGTCGCAGGGTGCGGTGCGCGATCAGCAGGCCCTGCTCGACCTGCTCGGGCGAGCCGCCCCACACCGGGTCCTCGTGCTCGACCGACAGCACGCCGTCGAAGCCGCCCTCGTACAGCGCGTCGACGTAGCGGCGGAAGTCGACCTCGCCGAGCCCCGGGATCCGGAACTGCCACCAGCCCATGTCCCACGGATCCTGCTCGCGGGTCGAGGTCCGCCCGAAGAACCCGTAGCGGTTGCGCTCTGCGGGGAAGGTCTCGGCGTCCTTGGCATGCGCGTGGGCGACACGGTCCACGTAGGGCTTC
>DATHEP010000183.1:0-11010 GCA_035318525.1 Conexibacter sp. | reverse complement strand
AAGGCGCCTACCCGGGCACCTGTCGACACCTCAGCGCCGCGCGGCGCGCCGCGCACGAGGCGAGCGGCCGGCCGCCGGCGCTGCGGCTCGACGCCGGCGGCGAGCTGGTCGCCTTCGAGGACCGCCTGCACGGCCCGGTCGAGGCGGTCGTCGACGACCTCGTGCTGTGGCGCAACGACGACACCCCGGCGTACAACCTCGCGGTCGTCGTCGACGATGCCGATCAGGGGATCGGCGAGGTCGTGCGCGGCGACGACCTGCTGGACAGCACGCCGCGGCAGGTGCTGCTCGCGCGTCTGCTCGAGCCGGACGGACGGGGACCGGTCTCGTACGCGCACGTGCCGCTCGTGCTCGGCCCCGACGGCACGCGGCTCGCGAAGCGTCACGGCGCCGTGACGCTCGCCGACCGCGCGGCGCGCGGCGCGACGCCAGCCGACGCACTCGCGTGGATGGCCGCGGGCCTGCGCCTCGCGCAGCCCGGCGAGCCGGTCGAGCTCGCGCTGCTGCTCGCGCGCTTCGACCCGGCGCGGCTGCCGCGCGCGCCGACGACGCTCGCCGGCTGAGCGGCCAGCACCCGGGCGGTCCGCGGCCTATGGACTGGCGGTGAAGCTCACGCTGCCGCCCTTGCCGCTGCACGAGACGCTGGTGATCTGACCGGCGAGCGTGCCGCTGCAGGCGAAGCCGGCGGCCGTGATCGGGGCGTCGGGCGCCGCGCCGGCGTCGATCGCGTCGAACCAGGCGCTCGCGACCTCACCGGCGACGCCGCAGTCGGTGCCGCTCGCGCGCACGTCCCGGATGAAGCCCCCGACGGCGCCGGGGCAGCCGGCGGGCGCCCCGCCCGAGTCGGCCGGCGTCGTCGCGGGCGCGCCGCCTGACGGCGCGGGCGTCGTGGCCGGGGTCGTCGGAGCGGTGGTGGTGGCCGGCGGGACCGTCGTCGTCCCGGTCGTGGCGACTGTCGTCGCGGCGGTCGTCGTCGGCGCCGGCGCCGTCGCCTGCGTGGTCGCCGGCGGCTGCGTCAGCGGTGCGGCGCTCTCGCGCTCCTCGTCCCCGCCGCACGCGACGAGCGCGAGCGCGAGCGCGAGCGCGACGCCGAGCGGGACTGCGAGGGCTCGGACGCGTTCCATCGACGGCACTCTAGCGCCGGCGCTACCGGGCAACCGGTGGCGCACGCGATGCGGTTGAGGTACGCTCGCGTCCCCGGAGCGAGCGAATGGGTGAGCTCGCTCCATCGATTCCCCCTCTCCCTGCTGCGGGGGGCCAAGGTGGTGCGAACGACACGATGTCGGTGAAGTACGCAGTGCTGGGACTCCTCGTTCAGCGTCGCGGCTACGGCTACGACCTCGTGCAGCGCTTCGAGGAGCAGGTCGGCCCCGCCTGGCAGCTCAATGCCGGCGCGATCTATGTCGCGCTCGACAAGCTCGAGCAGGAAGGCCTGGTCCGTCCGATCACCGGCGTCGACGGCGAAGCGCCGACGACGCGGCGCCGCACGACGCGCGGCGCACCGCGCGTGATCTACGAGGCGACCGTGAGAGGCCTCGAGCGCTTCGAGGACTGGATGGCGACCGGCTCGTCCAGGTCACCGATGCGCGAGGAGCTGCACCTCAAGCTCGCCCTCTCTCAACCGCGCAACCTGCCGCGCCTGATCGAGCTGACCTACGAGCAGGAGCAGGCGTGCCTCGAGCGGCTCGAGCAGCATCTCGGCAGCGCCTCGTTCGACGACCTGCTCGCATCCGCGCAGCCGTGGTCGGCCGTCGCGAGCATGATGGTGCGCGACGCCGAGATCGCCCACCTGCAGGCGACGGTCGAGTGGTTGCGGCGCATCCGCGAGGCGATGCGCTGGCTGCAGGAGCAACCGGAGGCGCTGCGGCCGCGCGCGTGACATGACGCTGCTCTCGCTCGACGGCGTGACGAAGCGGTTCGCGCGCGGGTACCGCGAGCTCGACGCGCTCGACGGCGTCGTGCTGGACGTCGAACGAGGCGACTTCGTAGCGATCTGGGGCGCCAGCCGCTCCGGGAAGACGACGCTGCTGCGCGTCGCCGCCGGCATCGAGGCGCCGGACGAGGGACGCGTCACGTTCGACGGACGCGACCTCGCGTCGCTCTCGCGCCGCGCGCGGGCTCGCCTGCTGCTGACCGACATCGGCTGCGTGTGGCAGACCGGGCGCATCACGCGCGGGCTGTCTGTGCTCGACCACGTCGCGCTGCCGCGCTTCAAGGAGCGCAGCCATGCGCAGGCGCGCGTCGACGCGCACGCGGTGCTCGAGCGCGTCGGCGTCGCCCAGAGCGCGAACGCGCGCTGGCACGAGCTGACGGACGGCGAGCGCACGCGCGTCGCGCTCGCGCACGCGCTGATCCGCCGCCCGCGCCTGCTGCTCGCGGACGAGCCGACCGCGAACCTCAACATGATCGAGCGGGAGCAGGTGCTCGGCGTCCTGCGCTCCGTCGCCGAGGAGGCGGGCGTGGCGATCATCATGACGGCGCCCGACGCGCCGAACCTGCTGCAATCCCACCGCCTCATGTCGCTGGACCGCGGTCGCCTCATCAAGCCCCGCTCCGAGCAGCGGGGCGCGCTGATCGAGTTTCCCCGCGCAACCCGGCGAGGCGGCCTCGGCGGGTAGGGTCTGAGCCGCGTGCTCGACCTGCAGGACGTTCGCAAGCACTTCGCCGGACCCGACGGCGAGGCGATCCGCGCGGTCGACGGGGTCTCGCTGACGGTCGGCCCCGGGGAGCTCGTCGCGCTCTTCGGTCCGAGCGGCTCCGGCAAGTCGACGCTGCTGTTCCTCGCCGCCGGCATCGCCCAGCCGGACACGGGGAGCGTCCACTTCGACGGCCGTGACCTCGCCTCGCTCTCGCGTCGCGCCGCCGCGCGCCATCGCCGCAGCGAGGTCGGGTTCGTGTTCCAGTCCTCGCGCCTCGTCCCGGGCCTCACGGCGATCGACAACGCCGCGCTCAAGCTGATGGCGGACGGTGCGCGCCGCACGGACGCGCGCAAGCGCGTGCTCCCGCTGCTCGACCGCCTCGGCCTCGGCCCGCGCGCGCAGCAGCCCGCCCTGCAGCTCTCGCGCGGCGAGCGGCACCGCGTCGCGCTGGCACGCGCGCTGTCGAACGAGCCGCGCCTGGTGCTCGCCGACGAGCCGACGGGAAGCCTCGACTCGCGCCGCGGCGACGAGGTCCTCACGCTGCTCGCCGAGGTCTGTCACGAGCGCGCGATCGGCGTCGTGCTCGTCACGCACGATCCGGCGGGCGCCCAGGTCGCCGATCGCGTCCACGGCCTGCGCGACGGCCGGCTCGTGGCGCAGACGGTCGACGCGGCCGGCGCGCCGACGGCTTGATGCGCGCCCGCAACCTCCTCTTCCTCTACGTCCAGCGGGTGCGCACCCACCCGCTGCAGGAGCTGCTGGCGCTGCTCGGCATCGCCGTCGGCGTCGCGCTCGTGTTCGCCGTGCTGGTCGCGAACGGCAGCGTCGCCGCGTCGGTCGACCGACTCGTCGGCGGGATCACCGGCGACGCCGAGCTGCAGGTGACGGCGCGCAGCCCGCGCGGCTTCGACGCTGCGGTCGTGCGAGAAATCAAGCGCGTCCCGGGGGTGCGAGCGACCGCGCCGCTCGTCGAGGTGCGGGCGAGCATCCGCGGGCCGGACGGGCGCCGCACGATCCAGCTGATCGGCGGCGACGACCGGCTCGCTGCGCTGGGCGGCACGCTGATGCGCGAGCTCGTCTCGCCGCACATCCACCTCACGCGCGCGATCGCGCTCCCGAGCCCGCTCGCCGGCGCGATCGGCGTGCGCAGCGGCGGGCGGGCGCAGCTCACGGTCCGCTCGCGGGTGCGCGACGTGCCGATCGCCACGCTGCTTGACCGCGACCGCCTCGACGCGCTCGTCGACAGCCCGGTGGCGCTCGCGCCGCTGGCCTATGCGCGGCAGCTCGGCGGGATGGAGGGGCGGACGTCACGCGTGCTCGTGGACGCCGACCCTGCGCGGGTGCCGGAGGTGCGCGCCGCGCTCGAGCGAATCGCCGGCGACCGCCTCAACGTCGGCGACGGCGACATGGAGGCCCGCCTGCTGCGGCGCGCGGCGGCGCCGAACGACCAGTCGACCGCGCTGTTCGCGGCGATCAGCGCACTCGTCGGGCTGCTGTTCGCGTTCAACGCGATGCTGCTGACGGTGCCGGAGCGGCGCCGCTTCATCGCCGACCTGCGGCTCGAGGGGTTGGGCGACCTGACCGTCGTGCGGCTCGTGCTGTTCGACGCGCTCGTGCTGGGCGTGGCGGCGTCGGCCGTCGGGCTGCTGCTCGGCGACCTGCTGTCGCGCAGCGCGTTCCGCGCCACGCCCGGCTACCTCTCGTACGCGTTCGCGGTCGGCGAGCAGCGCATCGTCTCGCCCGAGGCCGTGCTGCTCGCCGTCGCCGGCGGCCTGCTCGCGACGCTCGTCGCCGCGCTGCGACCGCTGAGCGACCTGCTGGCGCGCCGCCCGCTCGACGCCGCTTACCACGAGGAGGACGAGCCGGCCGCAGGCGCCGCCGGATCGCGCCGCTGGCTGCTCGTCGCGGGCGTGGCACTCGTGGGAGCTGCGACAGGCGTGCTGCTGGTCGCTCCCCATGCCACGATCGCCGGGATCGCGCTGCTCGTCGGAGCGATGTTGCTGCTGATCCCGGGGATCCTGACGACCGGCTTGAACGCGATCGACGTGCTGAGCCATCGACTGCGCAGCCCGGTGCTCGTCGTCTCGGTCGGGGAGCTGCGCGCGACTACGACGCGCTCGATCGCGCTCGCCGCGACCGGCGCGCTCGCGGTCTTCGGGAGCGTCGCGATCGAGGGGTCGCACTTCGACCTGCAGCGCGGCCTCGACGCCGACGCGAAGGCCTTCAACGCGCGCGCGGACCTGTGGGTGACGCCGACCGGGGCCGAGAACGAGCTGGCGACGGTCGCCTTCCGCCCGCCGCCCGGAGCGGTCACGCAGTTGGCGAGCGTGCCGGGCGTCCGCGCGGTGCGCGCCTACCGCGGCGCCTTCCTGGACGTCGCCGACCGCCGCGTGTGGGTCGTCGCCCCACCGCGCGCCGACCCGCGGCCGCTGCTGCCGAGCCAGATCGTCGAGGGCGACCTCGCCACCGCGACCAAGCGGCTGCGCGGCAGCGGCTGGGTCGGCCTTTCGAGCGCCGTGGCAGAAGCCCGCGGCGTGCACGTCGGCGACCGCGTCACGCTCCCCTCCCCCCGGCCGCTGCGGCTGCGGCTGGCGGCAGTGCTGACGAACCTCGGCTGGAGCTCGGGCGCCGTCCTGCTCAACGCGGAGGACTTCGCGCGCGGATGGGCCAGCGCGGACGTGAGCGCGCTGCAACTGCTGCTGGAGCCGGGTGCGTCGCCCGCCGCCGCGGCCGCGGGGACGCGCGCCGTGCTAGGACCGGACGTCGGCTTGACCGTCGAGACCGCAGCCCAGCGCGAGGAGCGCTTCCGCACGTCGACGCGACAAGGGCTCGCGCGGCTGACGCAGATCGCGCGGCTCGTGCTCGTCGCCGCCGCGCTCGCGCTCGCGGCCGCGATGGGCGGCGTCGTGTGGAGTCGGCGTCCGCGCCTTGCGTCACTCAAGCTGAGCGGCTTCAGCGACGGCGACGTGTGGCGCGCGCTCACGCTGGAGAGCGCGATCGTGCTCGGGATCGGCTGCTCGGTCGGCGCGCTGTTCGGGCTCTACGGGCAGTACATGCTGACGCGCTGGCTGAGCGACTCGACCGGCTTCCCGGCCGACTACGCCCCAGCCGGGCTGCTGGCGCTCTCAACGTTCATGGGGGTCACGCTCGTGGCGGTCGCGATCGCCGCCCTTCCGGGGCTCGCGGCCGCGCGCATCTCGCCGGCCTCCAGCCCACTCGAGGATTAATCGGATCACACTTTTGGGTTAATCGTCGCATGACGACGGATACGACCGGTGCGCTTCCTACATTTGAGGTATGCGATCGGTCGCCGACGAGTCGCAAGGCTTTCGCGTGCGCGAGCTCGCGGCGCTGGCGAGCGTCATGACGCGCTTCTGGCTGGTCGTCTTCCCGCTCGCGCGCGGCGAGCTGCGGAGCTGGGAGCGGGCGGCGGCGGCGATCCCCGATCCGGCGCTGCGCGCGCAGGCGCTCGCGACCCTGCGGAGCGAGCGCCTGAGCGCCGCGGGCGCCGCGCTGTTCGCCGCGACGACCCCGCGTCGCCGCGACCCGCAGCTGGTGCGCGCGCTCGTGGCCTATCAGGTCATCTGCGACTACCTCGACACGCTCGCCGAGCAGCCGAGCGACGATCCGATCGCCAACGGCGCACAGCTCCATCGAGCGCTCGTGGACGCTGTCGCGGGTGGCCCGCTCGCCGACCACTACCGCCTCCATCGCGCACGCGACGACGGCGGCTACCTCGCGGCGCTCGTCGAGGCGTGCCGCCGCGGCTGCGAGACGCTTCCGGCTTACGAGCACGTCCGTCCCGCCGCGCAGGGCGAGGCGCGGCGCAACGAGGTGCAGGGCATCAACCACGCGCCGTCCGCAGCGCGCGAGGCCGCGTTGCGCTCGTGGGCCCCGCGCGCCCTCTCCGACGCCGCGGCCGGCGACGCGCACTGGTTCGAGCTGGCGGCCGCGGGCAGCTCGTCGCTTGCGGTGCTCGCGCTGATCGCCGCCGCGGCGGACCCTGCGACCACGCGCGAGCACTCCGAGCGCGTCCGGCGCGCGTACTTCCCATGGATCGAGGCGCTCAGCACGCTGCTCGACAGCCTTGCCGACCGCGACGAGGACGTGCGCACGGGCGAGCTGAACTTCGTCGGCCAGTACGCGTCGCAGGCCGTCGCCGTTGCCCGCCTGCAGCAGATCGCCGCGCGCGCCGTCGCGGGGGCGCGCGGACTGCCGAACGGCGAGCGGCACGCGGTGCTCGTGGCCGGCATGATCGCGATGCACGTGTCGGAGGCGACCGCTTGGCTTCCCGCCGCCCAGCCCGCGACGCGGGCAGTGCTGCGAGCCGCCGACACGGCCGCGATGCCGCTGCTCCTGCTGCTCCTGCGCGCGTGGCGACGGGCACGAAGCGAGCACGCGTGGCGCCCGCGCATGGTGCAGGACGAGCGGGCACTCCCGCTCGCGCGCTATTCAGTTTGAAATGGTCGGCGGTGGGATTGCCGCGAGTGCGCAGTTCCACGACGATCGCTCGACGATGACGAGCGAATCCGCGCCGGCCGTTCATGAGCAGGGCAGCCGCGCATTCGCGCTGTGCGACGCGGCCGCGCTCGCGGCACGAGCGCAGGGACTACTCGCCGGGCTCCGCAGCCACCTCGACGCGTTCGCGCACGACGGCGGTCCCACCCGCCAGCTCGACGCGGCCGAGCTCGAACGGCTGCGTGCCGAGAGCGAGGAGATCGCCGAGCTCGCGGCGCAGGTCGCGCTCGCCATCGACGGCCTGCCGCTCGACGCGTTCACCGTCGACGAGCGGGAGGTCGCGATCGCCGCGCGCGTGGCGCTCGCGGAGGGCATCGTCGACGACCGCCGCGCCTGCACAGCGGCGAGCCTCCTGATGGCCGACGAGGGACTTCCGGCACTCGCCGACGCCCTCGTCTGCTCGGATGCGCACGTCTACTGGGACGCGCGCGTCGTCGACGTGCTCGCTGCCTTCCGCGACGTCGACCAGCACCGCGCGCGGCACGTCGCGGCGCTCGCGGGCGTGCCCGAGACGGCGCGCTTCAGCGAGCTGCGGCCGGCGCGCGTCCTCGAGCTGGCTCAGGTCGCGCGCCGGCACGTCGCGTCCTGAGGGCCGCCGCGTCAGGTCGCGTCGGCTCCGAGCCCGACCGGGCAGCTGACACCGGTCCCGCCCAGCCCGCAGTAGCCCATAGGGTTCTTCGCGAGGTACTGCTGGTGGTAGTCCTCGGCGTAGTAGAACGGACCGGCCTCCGCGAGCTCGGTCGTGATCTCGCCGAAGCCGGACTCGCGCAGCGTCTCCTGGTAGGTCTCGCGCGAGCGCAGCGCGGCGTCGCGCTGGTCGTCGCTCATCCAGTAGACAGCCGAGCGATACTGCGTGCCGACGTCGTTGCCCTGGCGCATGCCCTGTGTCGGGTCGTGGCCCTCCCAGAAGAGCTTGAGGAGCGCGTCGTAGGACGTTCTGCTGGGGTCGAATACAACAAGCACAGCCTCCGTATGGCCCGTCTGCGCCGAGCAGACCTCCTCGTACGTCGGGTTGGGCGTGAAGCCGCCCGCGTAACCGACTGCCGTCGTGTAGACGCCGGGCGCCTGCCAGAAGATCTTCTCGGCGCCCCAGAAGCAGCCGAGGCCGAAGACCGCGGTCTCGAAGCCGTCCGGGAACGGCGGCGTCAGCGGCGTGCCGAGCACGTCGTGGCGCGGCGGCACGGGGATCGGCGTCTCGCGGCCGGGCAGCGCACGCTCGGCGTCGACCATGTCGGACTTGCGGGTGAGGAATCGCATGGAACGAGCGTAGCGCCCGCTGCTTACGCGCCGGTGACGAGGCGTCCTCGCGCCGCCGCGGCAACCCGCGCGAGCAGGTACGCCGCCACGAGCAGCCCCGCGATCGCGGCGCCGGCGGCGATGCGCCCGTAGTAGGAGAGGTAGAGGCCGCCGACGCCGGCGGCGGCCCCGAGCGCGACCGCGAGCGCCATCATCGGCGCCAGCCGGCGCGTCAGCAGGCGCGCCGTCGCGGCCGGGGCGACGAGCACCGCGACGACGAGCAGGTTGCCGAGGCCCTGCACGGCCACGAGCACCGCGATCGCCAGCAGCACGAGCAGGACGACGTCGGCGGCGAGCGGCGAGACGCCGAGCGAGCGCGCGCCGTCGCGGTCGAAGCCGGCGGCGAGCAGGCGCCAGTGGGTGAGCCGCAACGCCGCGAGCACGGTCGCGACGAGTGCCGCGCCGGCGACCAGGTCGCCGCTCGTGGTGCCCAGCACGTCGCCGAACAGGAGGCCCTGGATCCCGACCGGCGCCGCGGGCGCGAGCGCCAGCAGCGCCCCCAGCCCGAACAGCGTCGTGACCGCGGCGGCGACCGCGTTGTCACGGCCGATCGCCGGGATCCGCCCCGCCAGCGCGACGGCCAGCGCCGCGACGAGGATCCCGACGGCGCCGCCGAGCAGCAGCGGGACGCCCGCCAGCGCGGCCAGCACGAGGCCCGGGAACATCCCGTGCGCGAGCGACTCGGCGCCGTAGGACAGCTCGGCGAGCACGATCCAGCAGCCGAGCGCGCCGCCCACCACGGCGAGCAGCAGCACCTCCAGCAGCGCGCGCTGCATGAGTCCCTGGGCGAAGGGATCGGTGAGGGGGTCGAGGACGCTCACGACGGGTGTCCGTGGTGATGGTGGTGAGGCGGCAGGATCGCGTGATGGGGCTTTGCGGGGTCCTCCCCCGGCAGCGTCACGATCGCGCCGCCGTAAGTCGCGCTCAGCACGTCGTGCGTGAGCGTCGGCGCGGGCGAGCCGAAGCCGACCTGACGGCGGTTGAGGCACAGGACGCGGTCCCAGCGGCGCGCCTGCTCGAGGTCGTGCGTCGCGATCAGCACGCCACGGCCCTCCCCCGCCAGCTCGGCCAACAGCGCCTCGAGACGCGCCGCGCTGGGCGCGTCGAGGCCCGTGAAGGGCTCGTCGAACAGCAGGATGCGCGCCTCCTGCACGAGCGCGCGGGCGATCAGCACGCGCTGGCGCTGCCCGCCCGACAGCTCGTGGGGGTAGCGCGCCGCGTAGTCCGCGGCGGGTCGCAGGCCGGCCGCCTCGAGTGCTCCGAGGACGCGCCGTCGGCGGTCCGCGCGATCCGTGCCGAGGCCGTTCACGATGAGCGGCTCCATGACGAAGTCGCTGATCGTGTGCTTCGGGTTCAGGGTCTCGTACGGATCCTGGAAGATCAGCTGGACGCGGCGCCGGTACGGCCGCAGCGCGCCGGTTCCGCGGAGGTCGCTGACGTCCGCGCCGTCGAACGTGATCCTCCCCGAGGTCTGGCGCGTCAGCTTGACGATCACCCGCCCGGTCGTCGTCTTGCCGCTGCCCGACTCGCCGACGAGCCCGAGCACCTCGCCGCGGCGGAGGCTGAGGTCGATCCCGTCGACCGCCCGGACGACCCCGTGCGAGCGGCGGAGCAGCGTGTCGACGATCCCGCTCCGGATCGGGAAATGGACGTTCAGGCCTTCGAGCCGGAGGATCTCGTCGCCGGCCGCGGCGCCGGCCGCATTGCCGGCGCCGGCGACGGCGCCGCCCGCGCGGGCCGCCAACCCGCTCGAGCGTGGCGCGCTCACGGCTCGACCTGGGCCGACGGCGCCACCGCCGGGTCTGCCGCTGCCCGCGCCGGCGCCGGCGCCGTCGGCGCCGTGACCGGCGTCCCGTCGCTGCCGGCCGGATACAGGTGGCAGGCGACGCGCGTCCCGTCGAACGTCACCTCGGGCGGGACGACCTTGGTGCAGACCGCCATCGCGAAGGCGCAGCGCGGTGCGAAACGGCAGCCGGGTGGTGGGTCGCGGAGGTCCGGCGGCGACCCCGGGATCACGTCGAGCGTCCGGCGATCGGCCCGGATGTTGGGAAACGAGGAGAGCAGCTTCTGGGTGTAGGGATGGCGCGGCCGGCGGAAGACCTCGTCGACGCGTCCCTCCTCGGCGACCTTGCCGGCGTACATGATCAGCACCCGGTCGCACGTCTCTGCGATCACCGACAGGTCGTGGGTGATCAGCACGAGCGATAGGCCGAGCTTGTGGCGGAGGCCTTCGAGGAGCTCGAGAATCTGGGCCTGGACCATGACGTCGAGGGCCGTCGTCGGCTCGTCGCCGATCACGATCGCCGGGTCGCACGCCAGCGCCATCGCGATCATCGCTCGCTGGCGCATCCCACCGGACAGCTCGTGGGGGTAGGCGCTGCCCCGCTTGCGCGGGATGCCGACCAGCTCGAGGAGCTCGGCGGCCCGCTTGCGGGCGGTCTTCGGCGACACGCCGAGCCGCTCCTCGATCGGCTCGGTGATCTGGTCGACGACCCGCTGGACGGGGTTCAGCGCGTTCATGGCTCCCTGGAAGACGATCGAGATCTCGCGCCAGCGG
>DATHEP010000182.1:0-10408 GCA_035318525.1 Conexibacter sp. | reverse complement strand
GGTCCGCGCTGGCTTTTCAGATTGCCGGGTCCCGGGCCCTACGCGCCAGTCCGCCGCAGCTGCTCGATCCCGCTCGCCACCGGTGACCACGGCACGGGGCGCGCGTCGGCCACACCCGCCGTGACCATCTGGCGGTTGCGGCCGTGCCGCGAGAGCTCGGACCGCGTGGTCCGGTTCCGCCCGGTGCTTGGCGCCAGGCCCGCCGTGTCGATCGCGCGCTGCCAGCCGCTCGGGCACGTGCATTCCTTCGGGTACGCGGGATTGTCCGTCCAGGCGTACGCGTAGCCGAGCTCGAGCGAGGCGCGGAGCTCCGGCGTGAGCGTCGGGTCGTCCCACGAGATCGGGACGGTGATCATCCGGTCAACGCGGGACTGCTCGCAGTCACACCACCGAAACGCGTGCGCCACGCGCTCGCTGCGAGGCCAGTGCCCATAGGGGTCCCGCGTTGCCGACCAGTCGGCTCGAGCGGGGCCCTCGCCGTCGGTCGCCAGGCCCCAGCTCCGGAGCGCCTCGAGGTACGCCTCGCGCTCCTCCTCCTTCGACTCGAACCGGCGCTTGAACCACGGCGACCGCTCCCGCCGGCGCCGCTCGACCGCGGCGAACCACGCGACCCGGGCGTCCACGAGGTCCTGGGCGAAGCTGCGCAACATGTCGCCGATCGTAGCCCCGGGCGCCGGGCCCGACGTGCGAGCACCGAAGGTCTCCGCGCTCTTTGCGCGGACGATCCGCCGACGCCAGTCCAGCTAATCGGGCAGCCGTTGAGCGCTGCGTCGTTCGGTCGCGAGCTGCTCCGTCCGCGCAAGCAGCCCAGCGAGCTCAGGCGGCTCCGGCCACTCGAAGGTCCGGCAGACCGCCCGGCAGGCGTGCAACAACGAAATCGCGCCGAACAGCCCCGCGTCGGGCGCCCACACCTCGAGCGCCGCGGCGTGCCCGCCGACCAAGACGGTGTCGTCGTCGCCCTTCGAGTAGCGCTGCGAGACCGCCATCGTCGAGCCGTGCACGAAGTGGTGCGTCAACCGGAACGCGATGTACTCGTCGCCGCGGCCGTGCTCGTCGGCGAGCTTCTTCTCGTCCAGCTTCCACCGCCTCGTGCCGACACCCTTCTCCGCGGCGAAGCGCTCGACCGAGGCGCGGCGGGCGCCGAGCCCCTCGAGCTCCTCGCTCGCGTCGCCGCCGCCGCGGCTCTGCGCCTCGAGCACCACCCCGCGCATGTCCGCGATGCCATCCATCGTCCACCCGACCACGAGCTCCATCCGCCGGTCCTCATCCACCGAGGCCAACTCCGCGAGCATCAGCTACTCCGTGAACAACGGCCTGCCCAGCAGCACCGCCTCGTGCACGAAGTCGTAGTGGAGCAGCATCCGCACCGCGCCGAACGTGCTCTTGCACCTGTCGAACAACCCCATGATCTCCGCGTTCGTGCGCGGCCCCTCGACCAGCTCGCCGCCCCCGACCGTGCCAGCGAACCGGCTCACGTCCGTGACAAGCTCCGCGTACTTCGACTCGAGCGGCATCCACCCAAGGCTACGCGCCGTCCCGCCCGCTGCACCCCCGCGCTCCTGAGCCGCCCCGAGAGCCTTCAGACGCCCTAGACCACCCACCACCGGCGCGCGTCCAGCCACGCGCCCGCAGACACGCCGATCGCGACGAAATCGACCGGCATCAAGACCTCCACGCCGCCACCGCCACACACAACTCCGCCCGCTGCAAACCGCCCTACCGTCCAGAAAAACTTACGGGCCTACCGTGAGACTCCGGGGCGGGCGCACACAGAAATCCGCGTACCCCCCACCCCCGGGCCCGTGCTCGAGCCACCTGGTTACGGGCACCGTCCCGACTCGGTGCCCAAACGAGCACGCGCGCGGGCGGCGGCGATGCCAAGCGCCGTGCGGGATCCGGGCGGGCGTGACCTCCTGCTCGCCGAGCAGCGGGTCAGTCTCCGGCGTCGAGCTCCTGATCAACGAGCTCGGGCGCCTCGCGAAGCAGGACCCCTCTTACCGAGCTGTGCCGCCAGGGCCCGCCACGCGCCGCAGGACGCCCCTCACGCGACAACAGCCGAGCTATGCGGCGAAGGCTCCAACCACGGCGACGCAGCCCGACGATGACATCGATCGTCTCCCTATTCGCGAACGGCTGCGGGCCGCGGTAGGTGCCGGCACGCTTGCGCTCGGCGATCGCCTCCTTCGTCCTCATCGCGATCAGCTGCCGACGCGTCTCGTCCACGACCCGAGAGTCTGACCGCGCTCCGGACAAACAAGGTTCCTTTCCGCTCGCTGCACGACCGCCAGCTCGACCGCGGATCGTCGCCCGCGGCTCGGGCATCTATTCAGACGTGTACGCGAGCCAGGCGTCGCACCCGCATAAGAGCCACGGCTCCTACGGTTGGTCGGGCGGGCTTTTTCTGAAGTGGTGCCACCAGGCGGCGGAAGCGGCTGCGGCGACGTTCTGGGCGGCTGCGTGGGTGTCGACGAGGTCGAGTGTGCGGCGGTCGAAGTGGAGGATGACGCGGTCGCCTTGAACCTCGAAGTCCAATGTTGCGTCGCGGTCGACGCGGCCGTCTTGCATCCAGCCGGTGCCGGCGAAGTAGGCGTCGAGGTGTTCCGACCAGTCGCGGAAGGTGACCGCGTCGGGCGCGGCGTCCCGGAACGCGTCGAGCGCGTCCTGTAGGTCGTTGTCGCCGGTCTCGGCGAAGTAGGTCTGGCAGACGCGGAGCAGCTGCCGGGTCGCGGCGAGGAAGAAGTAGGACTCGTAGTGGAGGCGGTGGGTGGTGGCGGGCGTGCTTTCCCGTTCGACGTCGTGGGCGGCCTCGAGGACGCGATCCTTTTGAACGGTGGTCGTGTTGGCCCAGTGGCTGGCGCCGCCGAGCTCCGCAGCCATGGCCAAGAGCTTCGTCGCGTCTGCCATTGCGGTCGAGGCTAGCCGCGTGGGCACTCTGTGGCTACGGTGCCGTCATGGATCCTCTGGCGATCTACGCGGCGGTGGTCGCCACCGCCGCGCTCGGATGGCAGGTGTTCACGCGGTGGCAGAGCCGGCGCGCGGCGGTGAAGGTAGAAGTCACGCACGCCGCCGAGCGCCAGGAGGGCGTGCTCCAGCTCCCGGGCCCGCGGCGCGGCGAACTCGGTTACCGGGTGATGGTGATCGTGAGCAATCGCGGTGAGACGACGCAGTTCGTCGACGCGTTCGGGATCCGGGCTGTCGAAGATGAGACGGCCATGACGTTCGAGGTCCCGGACGACAAGGCGTTGCGGCCAGCGCAGAGTATGCGCGGGCAGTTCTGGCTGGAGGCTCTCTCGTTAGAGGTAGACGGTAGGTTTGTCGGCTTCGCGGGCCTCGCGACGGGCGAGGTCGTGGAGTCGCGGCCGCAGGAGTTGCACGCGGCGCTGCTGACCGCGATCGAGCACCAGGCGCCCGGGCCGCACTGAACACGCGCCGCGAGGGTTTGCGTCCTACGCATGCACGGGGCGCAAGCGAGCGCCGGTTGTCAGGCGTTATGGTCGCGGCGGCCCAGACAAAGCGGCCCCGGCGACGCGGTGAACGTCCCGGGGCCTGGCACCAAGGAGGTACAGCTCCCGATGCTGAAGCAGCGTACGTTGAGGACCGATGGCGCGCTTGCGCCGGCTGCATGCATGTTGGTCAAGGTGGCTCGGTCGTGAAGGGCCCCACGGAGGCTGAGCTCGACCGGGCGGCAACGACGCTTGCCGCGATCGCGAGGATCCCGAGCCTCGTCGACGGCGTAGTCGTGTTCGACGCGGACGGGCTCGCCGGCGGGTGGTGGTACGACGTCGACGAGCGTCCGGGAATGCTCAGCCAAGTGTGGGCGCCGGTGCCGACCGCGGCGGCTGGGGAGGATCTCGACGTCGTCGCGCATCGCGCGGTCGAGGCGGCGATCGCAGCGCGCCAGAGTGAGCTGGAGGCGATGGCGTTCGAGCTGCTCGATGGCGGCCGCGAGACGACCGCGATCGTGTCGAAGATGTACGAAGCGGCCTAGACGCTGAGGAGCAGTGCAGCGGCTGCACGTGCCGACCGCAAGTGCCGCTCGCGACAAGCGCGTAGGTTGCAGGCAATGCTCGATGCGCGCGAAGAGTTCGTGAAGCTCGAGCCGTGGCTCGACAAGGCCGGGCTGTGCGCCTACCTCGCCTGCTCGGAGAAATGGATCGAGCTCCGCATGACCGAGGGGATGCCGCATGCGCGCATCGCGGGGCGGATCAAGTTCCGGGTGTCGGAGGTCGAGCCTTGGCTCGAAGCGCGTGGCCACCTCGAGCGGATAGGCGACGGACGGGGCGGGTTTCGGCGCCCGGGCCCTTAGGCGAGCGGCGGCCTCGGCGCCGAGCGACGCCCGGTTCCTATCCTGAGGGTCGCGGTGACGCGCACTTGCCGCTACGCGGGTGTGTTGGCGGGGCTTCGCGCCTCGCCACCCCGCAGCCCGTCTAGTCGTCGTCTGCCTCGAACAGAACCTGAATGCGGAGCACGCGGTCCGCGAGGTCGTCGCGGCCGTCGACGCGGAGGCGGCGCTGCAGCTCCTCGAACTCCCGGGAGCCGAGCTCGTTGTCGCCCTGGGCGTAGGGCTTGCCGTGCAGCTTCGCGCCCCACCAGCCGCAACCTTCGGTACAGACACCGATCTCGAAGTCGCCCGACGGGGCCTCGAACGTGTACGTGTCCGCGTCGCAGCGGTGGGCGCGCCGGCGCAGCAGCCTCATGTCCCCATGATGCCGGGATCCAATGGCGTTCAGTCAGAGGCGCCGGGTTCGGCGGCGCCACCCACGGCTTCGCCGCTTCCGACACCGGCTCCGGCGGCGTGCTCGTACTCGGCGTCGAGCTGGTCGAGCAGGCCCTGGGCGTCGGCCCCGCCGAGCTGCTCGCAATACGCGACGAGCTCCTCGTGCGACAGGCCATAGGTCCCTTGCAGCCACTCGAGCCGCGCGTTGAACTCGGACTCGAACTCGGACTCGCCCACGTCTCCGCAGTCGTCATCTCCGGGACGGTGCTCGTAGTCGTTGTTCAGCGCGTCGACCATCGCGGCGGCGTGCTCCTCGTCGAGCGTCTCGAGGTGTGCCTCGAGGGCGTCGCCCGAGATCCCGTGCGTCTCCTCGAGCCACGCGTCGAAGCGCTGCAGGTCCTCGTCCTCGTCGCGCGTATGGGCGGCTTCGATGCCGTCGTCGACGGTCTCGGCGAGCCCGTCGATCAGGGTCGCGTTCAGCCGGCTGGTCGAGTCGGCGTCGCCGTCGTCGTGGCCGAGCTCCCGCCGGTCCAAATGCAGCGTGTTCGAGATCGTCTTCGGGTCTACCTCGCCCTTCGCGAGCTCCGCGAACTTGCGGGCGGCCCTTCGAGTCGGGTCGCTCGCGTTGCCGGCCGCCGCTTCATGGGGCCGGTCGGGGCGATGTGCGTGTCGAAGGGCGGTCTTGGCGGCGTTCTTTAGCTGCGCACGCTCCTCGCCCTGCCTGCCGGTCACCCATGTGCCGTCATCGCTGAGGTAGCCCATCGCGCTCAGCCCCTCTTGGGCCCGGACTTGCCGCCGCCGGCGCTGGCGGCCTCGGTGCCATTCGGGTCGCCGCCGACGAGCATCCGTTCGTACACGGCCGTCCCGCGGAGCGCGGCCTCGGCCTCTTGGCGCTGCCGCTCGGAAGTCTCGAGCTGCTCGCGCAGCTCGTCGCGGTCCTGGCGCAGCTCGTCGATCTCGGCGAGCAGCGGCTGCCTCTCTCCGAGGCCGACCTGCGCCGCGATCTGAGCGACACACTCGCTGCAGATTTGCGGCTTGCGGACGGTGATCAACTTCGTGGTGCCCGACAGCGGGTCCCGCGCCCTGTACGCGATCGCGCCGTCGCGCTCCTCGCGCGTCTCGATCAACCCGGCGGGGATGTCCTCGCCGCCGCCGCCCGCGTCGTTGTCGATCGACACGAACTCGAGATGCGGCAACGCGCGGGTGTCGCAAAATTCGCAGGCCGTGATCTCCGGCCCCTCCACGCGGCGGTAGCGATCGGCTGGGAGCATTAGGGGTTGCCTCCTTGGTGGTGACGGCTTGCGCGGCCGGCTGACGCCGCGAGGCTGTCGCGATCGATACGCCACTGCCCACCGACACGGAGCGCCGGCAGCTCGCCGCGACGAGCGAGTCGCCTCACGGTCGCCTCGCCGATCCGGAGCAGGCGGGCGGTTTCGCTCACCGTGAGCAGCTCGCCCAGCCGGACAGTCGTGGGGGTCGCGGTCGCCATAGCCTCAACCGCGACTTTAGGGTTGCGGTCGGTCGCACCTGTGCCGCGGCGGGCGATTTCGTCATAAGTAGTGCAGCGGCTGCACTGGTCGTGAGGCGCCGCTCACCGGGCGAGCGGACCGGCGCCTACCCGGCCGGCGGGCTACGAGCGATGACAGTCGCCGGCACTGCGGCCGCTTCCACACGGGCACGGAGCATCGTCTGGAAGCGCGGCGAGATCCGGAAACTCGTCCGGGCTACGGCAGTACGCCGTCGTCGTGACGAAGGCGTCCACGATCGGCTGCCGGTCGAGGTCGAACTCTTCGGGGAGCACCCGGCATACGAGGTAGTAACCGCCAGCCCCCTGCCGCAGAGACTGTGACCACCTCGTGTCGGGCCCGACACGGTTGAGCTGGCGCTTGCCGCTGGCGTCGATGGCAATGGTCTGGCGGAACGCGGTCGGTGAGCTGTGCAGAAAGAGGTTGTTCCGGCGCTGGATGCCTTCGTAGATGTAGTCGAGCGCGGGGCCGGCGTCGGGTTCGTCTCGCCAGCGCTTCTTGACCAACTCGAAGCAGTCCCCGGTGTCGGTTCGGTGCCACGGCGCCCTGAACGCTTTTCGTGCGCCGCCGTACAGCTTGATCAGCTTCTGGAGCTCCTCGCGCTCCTCGTCGGTCAGCGGCCGGTCGACACGACCGAACTTGTCGTCCAGGTCGTGCTCGGCAAGCGCGATTAGGCGGTCGTGCTCCTCTGCACGGTCGGGCGCCTGCTTCGGGTGCTCCGCTGTCCAATGGATGCTGAGCACGTCCTCGAGCAGCGCGCGGTTCAGCATCGCCGCCTGGACCCCACGGCCCATGCGCGCGGCGGCGATCACCGTCTCGAACGTGTGGTGGGCGCGAGTGGCCTGCGCGGCGAGCAGGAGTGGTGCCCCTGATAGCGCCTGTCGTCCGGTGGCGTCGATCAGCGCCCCGCCGGCGCCGAGAAGTTCCTCTGCGCCGGCGACGCGAAGCCGGTTGAGGGCGTTCCCCTTGAGTAGCTCCCAGCCGAAGCCGACTGGCGCGAAGTTGCGTGGGTTGCTCATCGCTGGTCACCTGCCCGCTCGAGATCCCGTTCGGTCTCGAGTCTCGCAGCCGAGCCGTCCCGCGCCTGGCGATTGGGCACCGCGCGCGTGGCGGTGCCCAAATCGCCCGAAATCCGCGTGAATCGCAGGGTATCCAGGGCGCTCGCGACCGCGCGTCCGATCGGCCGCAAACCCGCGCGACGGCGGGGTTGAGTGCCGTTCGGCACGGCTTCGGTGGCTAGGCTTGCCATGCAGAAGGTCGTGGGTTCGAATCCCATCAGCCGCTCCTGTGGAAAGCCCCGCTACGGCGGGGTTTTCTGCGTCCCGGGCGGACCGCCCCGTCATGCCGCGGTGGGCGCCCCGAGCGCCGTGGTGCCCGATGGTGCCCAATCAGCGGCGCCGACCAGGCCGTCGAGCTCGGCGCCGTGGTCCGTCTTCGACGCGATCACCTTCGCGTACACGCCGAGCGTCATCTTCGGGTCGGCGTGCCCGAGCTGTGCCATCACGTAGGGCACGTCGGCGCCGGACGCGAGCAGCAGCGACGCGAACGTGCGGCGCAGCGAGTGCGGCGTCACGTGGCCGATCGGCTGGCCGCCGGCGTCCTCGAGGGCGACGTTCGCGCGCTCGACCGCGGCCGCCAGGAAGCGGTTGCGGACGTTCGACGGGTTGTCGCGCTCGCCAGTCGAGGTCGCGAACACGAAACCGTCGGGCCCGGCGTGCCGGGTGCGTGTGCGGTACTCGGCCAGCACCTCCTGCAGGTAGGGCGTCAGGTCGACCTCGCGAACGCCGGCCTCGGTCTTCGCGTCGCGGACGTGCAGCTTCCGGGCGGCGAGGTTGACGTCGCGCCAGCGCAGGTCGAGCGCCTCGCTGATCCGGAGGCCGGCGAGCACGAGCGTCGCGAGCAACGGCCAGCGGCGGCCGGCGTCGCCGTGCCGGGCCTCCTCGTCGAGCTTGTGCGAGGCCGCGAGCAGGGCCTTGACCTGGGCCGGCTGCAGGTAGCTCCGGGACGGCTTTGCCTCGCGCAGCATCCGACGCTTGCCGGTCGCCGGGTTGCGGTCGACGAGGCCGTACTCGACGGCCTGCTGGAGGACCTGCGCAAGCAGGCGGATCGTCTTGTTGATTGACCCGTTCGACAGCGGCCGCGCCAGTCGCTCACGGTCCGCCGGCGGCCGCGTAACCTGCTGGGCCCGGGCGCGCTCGAGCACGGCACGCTCGCGCTCCTTGGCGCGGCGGTAGCGATCGACCTCCTCGACGGTGATCGCCGAAAGCCGGTGGCCGGCGAAGTACGGCAGTAGGTGGTTCGACAGCCGCCAGCGATAGTCGACGCGGGTGCGTGGCTTGAGCCCGAGCTCGACGCCCTCGAACCACTCCGACGCGAACTCGTGGAACGTCGGGTCGCGTGGCGCCGGCGCGGCGTCGACGACGTCGGGGTGCGGCGGCTGCCAGATGCCGCGGCGGACGTCGGCGAGGATGTTCTCGAGCTCCTGCTCGGCTCGCGGCCGCGTCCACCCCTCGTCGACCGTTCCGAGCGTCACCAGGTGACGCTCCCCGTAGGCGCGGAACCTGACCGCGAACGTACGGCCGCGCTTACGGTCGCGCTCGATCACCTGGCCGGTCGGCTTGCGTGGCATTAGCGACTCCTTCCTGTCGAGGCGACGGAGGGAGCCTGAGGCGCTGCAGGGACCTGATCGGCGGGTAGCCTGCGTGTCGCGCCGGAGTGACCGCTCCGGTGCCATGGCCGGGGGCGTTTGCGCGCCGCCCGGCCGCTTGTCTGATCCGGCGCCACTGTACTCCTACCTCCCCTTGATCGGCAACATCGGCCCGCCCGACGGGTTCGCGTGGCCACCGCGGCGGGCGGCTTGCGACGTGGCGGCCCTCGGCTCCTCGCGAGCGGCCGGCGCGGGGCTCGCCTCGAGGATCTCCGCGACCCGTTCGACGTCGAAGCGCAGCCGCGGCCGGCGCCCCTCGCCGGGTTCGCCGAGACGGATCGCGCCGAGCTCGGTTGCGTGCTCGTACACCCACGACCGCGATACGCCGAACTGCGCGGCGATCGCGCCGGCGTCCACGAGCTGCCGAGCCTCGGCCCTACCGGATCCGCGGCCGTGGTCGAGCAGCTCGACGACACGAGAGGCGATCGCATCGACGTCGTCAGGGTGCAGCCGCTGCACACTCACCCGCCCGGCACCCAAAGGATCGGCTGGCGCGAACCCTCGGTCTGCGTCGGAGCTCGACGCATCACGCCGAGCCGCTCGAGCCGCCGGACCGAGTGCCCGGCCTGGCGGTCCGTGACCTCGCAGTAAGCCATGACGAACTCGCGGGCGAACGTGAACGGCTCGTCGCCCCACCGCCCCATGTCCCTGAGCCCCACGAGCAGCGCCCAGCCGGCGGCGACCCTTCGCAGGGCGTCCGGCGCGTCAGGGGGCAGCAGCTCCAGCGCCGACACGGGGCGCGGCACCAGCAGGCCGGCCTCATAGTCGAGCCGCTCGCGCCAACGGGCGATCTGCACCGGGCTCAGTCCGTGACGGACGCGACCGTACGCCGCGAACGCGCGGACCTCGGCGAGGCCCCACCGCTCCTCGAGCTCGAAGCACTCGAACCGCCAGTGGCCGGCGGCCGTCGGGTGCAGCTTCGCCTCGTGGCCGCGGTGCCCGGGGAGAGTGCACGGGAACCGTTGCCGGAGGCGCCAGTCGATCCCGAGCGCGCGGACGCGGGCAGCCGTGTGGTCCATGTCCACAGAGCCGTCCGGGGGGCCGATGGCCATAGAGCCGTCCGGCATGTCCACAGAGCCGTCCGGAATGTCCAGAGAGCCGTTCTTAGAGCCGTAGCTCGTAGAAGGTGAACTGCTACTAGCAGTCAACCCTCCCCGAGACGGCTCTGTGGACACGAGGTCGGGCGCCTGGTGGTGCGCGCCGGTCACTGCGCGTCCTCGCGATCGGGACGAGGCGGGTGCCCGCAACGCCAGCAGCGCAGCTCGTCGTCGGCGTCCGGTCCCGCCATGATCGCCCGTTCGCACCGACACACGGACGGCGGCACCGGCACGAAGTCGTCCTCGCTACGAGCCGTGGGCCGCTCGACGAGATCGGACAGGTCGTCCGGGTCGCGCGCCGCGGCGTCGAAAAGCGATATCTGGCTCACGCCGGACGCCTTTCGCCGTCGAGGCGGAGCTC
>DATHEP010000181.1:0-4794 GCA_035318525.1 Conexibacter sp. | reverse complement strand
GCGCGGCCCTGCAGCCGAGCGAGCAGGCGGAGCTGTTCCTGATCGCAGGCGGCTCGTTCGCGCTCGCGCTGCTGACCGAGCTGCTGCTGCCATGGCCGCGTGGCCCCGCCGCCCCGACGATCGTCGCGCTCGTCGTCTACGCGGTCGACCTCGCGAACCACTCGCACCTCGTGATCCGCTCGCTGCTCGGCCCGAGCCCGCGCTCCGGATCGCGCTTCTACGGCTTCGGCAACGAGCTGGAGATCGCGATGACGATCGTGCTGTTGGTCGCGCTCGCGGCGGTGCTGCGCAACCGCGGGCGCACGCGCGGCAACGCGCTTGCGTTCGCGCTCGGCGGGCTCGCGCTGGCGGCCGTCGTCGGCTCCGGCCGCCTCGGTGCCGACGTCGGCGGGATCTTCACGATCGCCGGCGGCACGGCTGTTGCGACGCTGATGCTGCTGCCCGGCGGCGTCACCAAGAAGGCGCTGGCAGTCGCCGTGGCGGCGCCGCTCGCCGGCCTCGCAGGCCTCGCCGCGCTCGACCTCGCGACCGGCGGGAACGGCCACTTCGTGCGCAATGTCCTGCGCGACGACGCGGGCGGCCTGCTCGACACCTTCCAGCGCCGCTACGAGCTCGCCTGGTCGATCGTCTCCAGCGGCTACGCCCCGCTGATGACGATCCTCTGCGTGCTCGCGGTCGGCTACGCGCTCGTGCACCGCGACCGCGTCTACGCGTCGATCCGCGGCGACGCCGTCTGGCGCGCCGCGCTCGGCGGCGGGCTCGCCGCCTCGATCGCCGGGTCGCTGTTCAACGACTCCGGTCCGCTGCTGCTGTTCATCGGCATCGTCTCGGTCGGCTTCCTGACGGCCTACCTGCGGGCCGCGCCGGGGGGCGAGCGGTCATCTGCCAGCGCCGCGCGGGCGGACGCCGCGATCCCGGGCGAGCAGGCCGAGACCAGTGCGCGCTCGCCGGTGGCCGCCAGCCCGCCGTAGCCACCCGCTACACTCGTAGCAGATGGCTACGCATCTTCCTCAGCGGGAGCTTCGCAACAACCCCGGCGCCGTGCTCGCCCGCGTGGAGCGCGGCGAGGAGCTGACGATCACCGTTCGCGGCCGGCCTGTCGCCGACCTGGTCCCGACACGGGAGCGGCAGGCCCGGAAGGGGATGAGCTGGGCGGAGTTCGCCGACGGCCTGTACGGGATGCTCGCCGACGACGACACGTTCGAGCGGGACGTGCGCGAGGGGCTCGAAGGTGCCGCCGAGGACCCGTTCGAGCGATGGTAGATCTGGGCCTCGCCGACACCTCGGTGGTGATCGGCCTCGGGCGCAGAGAGATCGCGCGCGACGACCTCGACGACCAGCCGGCTGAGCTGGCCGTGTCGGCGTTGACCGTCGCCGGGCTCCACCACGGTGTGCTCGTCGCCTCGCCGGACCAACTGGCCCTGCGCCTGAGGACCCTTCGCTTCGTCGAGAACGGCTGCGTCGTGCTCCCGATCGACACGAACGTCGCCGTGCACTACGGCCGTATCGCGGCGGACGCGCGGCGGCTCCGCGGTCGCCGGATCGCCCTAGGCGACGGGCTGATCGCGGCGACGGCCGCCGCACATGGGCTGCCGTTGTACACGCGCGACGGTGACTTCGAGGACCTCCCCGGCGTGACCGTCGTGCAGATCTGATCAGCTGCCGGAGCTCGGCGGGAGCCAGCCGTGGACGGGGGACTCGCCCATGCGCCGCGGTGACGGCGGGAGCGGCTGGTCCGCGTCCGTGTCCGAGAGCGCGGCCGCGGCGGGTCGTTGCGGGAGGCCGCCGGTCTTCGTCCGCACGACGAGCGTGCCGGCGATCTTGTCGTGCAGCGCCTGGTTTCTCGGGTCGCGCAGCGGCCACAGGTAGTCGACGATCGCGTACACGTACACGGTCAGCGCCGTCAGCAACTGCTGCGCGAGCACCTGGCGCAGGAAGCCGTTCCAGAGCGTCACGCGGCTTCCGTCCACGCGCACGACGCGGATGTCCATCATCTGCTTTCCGAGCGTCTGGCCGTTCGCCGTGCCGCGGCGCGCCATCAGCAGCGGCGCGTACAGCAGGCCGAGCGGGATGCAGACGGCGTAGACGATCGTCTCCACCGTGCGTCTGTCGTCGCTGCCGACCGCCACCACGACGACGATCGCGACCACGAACGCGAGGCCGAACAGGAACAGCGCGTCGAGCGTGAACGCGGCCGCGCGCGTGCCCCACTCGGCGAGCGCGCCGACCGACCGCGTCGACGGTGCGCGCGCCGCCGCCGACGACGGTGCGGGCGCAGGCGGCATCGGTGGCCCCTCGCCGAACGCGCGCCGGGCCGTCTCGTTGGGGTCCTCGACCATCGCCGCGGATTCTCCCAGGCGCGGCCGACCGCTCGTCATGACGCGGCCGGCTGGTGCCGCACGACGACCCGCGGCGGGTCGGCGTCGACGCCGACGCCGCTGCGCGTGAACGCCGCGCGCGCCCACAGCGCCGCGCCGATCGCCATCACGCCGCCGAGCGCGAGCGCGGTGCGCGGTCCGGCGGCGCTGGCGATCCAGCCCATCAGCGGGCCGCCGATCGGCGTCGAGCCGAGGAAGACGACCGAGTAGAGCGCCATCACGCGGCCGCGCATCTGCGGCGCGACCGTCAGTTGCAGGTGCGAGTTGACGCTCGCGGCGAACACCACGGAGGCCGCGCCGACGGGCACGAGCGCGAGCGTTGCGAGCGCCGTGCCGGGCGCCGCCGCGAGGAGGACCGTCAGCGCCCCGAAGGCCGCAGCGGCAGCCGCGAGCATCGCCGGCCGCACGCGCGTGCGCGTGCCGTTCGCGATCGCGCCGGCGATCGCGCCGAGCCCCATCGCGGCCGTCAGCGCGGCGTAGGCGCCGGCCCCGCCGCCGAGGCTGAAGGTCGCCAGCAGCGGCAGCAGCACCTGGAAGTTGAAGGTGAACGTGCCGACGATCGCCATCAGCGCGAGCGGGATCCACAGCTCCGGCGTGCCGCGCACGTAGCGCAGCCCGCTGCGCACCTGGCCCGGCTCGCGCTTGGCGACGGGCGTGCTGCGGAGGGCGCCGGCGTCCATCCCGCGCAGCGCCACGATCATCGCCGCGAACGAGAGCGCGTTGAGCGCGAAGCACGGCGCGACGCCGACGAGCGCGATCACGACGCCGGCGAGCGCCGGGCCGATTGTGCGCGCGCCGTTGACCAGCGCGCTGCCGAGGCTGACCGCGTTGACGAGCCGCTCGGGGCCGACGAGCTCGACGAGGAACGCCTGCCGCGCCGGGTTGTCGACCGCGTTGACGGCGCCGCGCGCGAAGATCAGGCCGTAGAGCATCCACAGCTCGATCGCGCCCGTGGCGGTGAGCGCGAGCAGCGCGAGCGCCGGCAGCGCCATCGCCGCCTGCGTGGCGATCAGCAACCCGCGCTTCGGCAGCCGGTCGACGATCAGCCCGGCCCACGCGCCGCCGAGCAGCATCGGTGCGAACTGCAGCGCGGCGGCGATCCCGACGGCGGCGCCGCTGTGCGTCAGCTCCAGCACGAGCCACATCTCGGCGATCACCTGCATCCACGTGCCGCTGAGCGAGACGAGCAGGCCGGCGAAGTAGCGCCGGTAGTTGGGGACGGCGAACGAGCGCAGCGCGGGCCGCAGGGCGGTCACCGCTCGCGCGCCGAGCCCTTGCGGCTCGTCGTCGCCGGCTCCGCCAGCAACCGCTCGAGCAATCCCGCCGCTTCGGCGAGCGTCGCCTGCTCGGCGGGCGCCAGCTCGCGCAGGCGCCGCGCCAGGTACTCGTTCTTGCGCGACCGGATGCGCTTCAGCAGCGCTCGCCCGGCGGGCGTGATCGCGACGTGCGCGACGCGCCCGTCGGATGGATCCGCCGTGCGCGACACGAGCTCCGCCTCCTCCAGCCGCGCGACCACGCGCGTCGCCGTCGGTCGCTGGATGCGCTCGCAGCGCGCCAGCGAGCTCGGCGTCAGCGGACCCTCCCGCTCGACGGTCGCGAGCGCCGACGTAAGCGTCGGCGACAACTCCTCCTCCGTCCCCGCCTCCTGCCGCAGCCGCCGCGCCATGCGCACGATCGCCATGCGCAGCCGCGCGGCGAGCTCGGGATCGGATGGGGAGGGAGAAGTGGATCGTGATGCGTCGTCTCGTGCGATGGTGGTTAGCGAAGCTAGTTAGCGTTGCTAATCACTATAGCAGCAAGAGGCACGCCGAGCGAGCCGGTGGCGATCGGCGTGCTACGGGCAACGGCGTTGACCGCGAACGCCGATCGGGCGGGAGCAGTGCAAAACGCCGATCGGGCGGGTGGCGGTGAGGATGCACGTGCGCCGCCCGATAGGGCGGTGTGCGCGCACCCGGAGCCGACAGGACCCGCCCGCAGCAGCGCCGGACCCGAGCGGGACCCGCCTGCCGCCCGCCCGCTATCTACGCTCGAGGTCCAAAGAACAGGAGTTGATGCAGTAGCGCTGGCCGGTCGGCCCGGGCCCGTCGTCGAACACGTGGCCAAGGTGCCCACCACACGACGAGCACACGACCTCGGTGCGCTCCATGAAGAGGCTGCGGTCGCGCTCGGTGCCGACCGCATCGGAGTCCATCGGCGCGGTGAAGCTCGGCCAGCCGGTGCCGGAGTCGAACTTCGTCGCGGCGTCGAACAGCGGCTCCCCGCAGGCCGCGCAGCGGTACGTGCCGGCCGACTTCTCGTCGGCGTACTCGCCGGTGAACGGGCGCTCGGTCGCTCTCTCGCGCAGCACCGCGTACTGCTCCGGCGTCAGCTCGGCGCGCCACTCGGCATCGCTCTTGTCGATCTCGGTCGCCATGCG
>DATHEP010000180.1:0-2401 GCA_035318525.1 Conexibacter sp. | reverse complement strand
CCGGTCTGGTCGATCGCGGTGAGGTGGTCGTAGCCATCGGGGTGTCCGACGTCTACGGCGCGGGGTTTCCGGCCGGGCCGGCGACCCCGTAATCCTCGAGACCGGCCGCGAGCCGGTCGTAGGCGCGCGCGGACTGGGGCCGCAGGCGGGCGGCCAGCCGCTTGGGGTCCTCGCCGGCCAGCAGCCCGTCGAACGCGGCGCGGAAGATCGTGATGAGCGTCCAGGCCAGCGTGCGGGCGACGACGGCGGGGACGAGGTCGTCGTCGTCCGCTCCGGCCGCTTCGGCGATGGCGGCGGCGAGCGTGGCGGCCTCGCGCTCCCACCCCGCTGCGAGCCGCTCCTGCAGCGCGGGGCTGTCGCGCACGATGCGGGGGACGACGAGGCGGTCGTCGCTCTCGCCGGCGGCGACGGTGTCGAGCATCGCCTCAGAGTTAGCGCGGAAGACGTCGAGCACCGAGGTGCCGGGCGGGCGCTGGACGATGTCCGCCTGCAGCTGGGCCAGCCGTGCCTCGCCGCCGGCGAACACGAGGTCGTCCTTTGTGGCGAAGTGGTTGAAGACCGTCTTCTCGGAGACGTCGGCGGCCGCGGCGATCTCGGCGACCGTGACGGCGTCGAAGCCGCGCTCGGCGAACAGGCGGCGCGCGGTGGCGGCGATCGCCTCGCGCGTGGCGCGCTTCTTGCGCTCGCGCAGGCCCTGGGGAACGTCTCCTGGCATGAAGTATAGCACTATAGCGACAGTAGACTTACAGTGACTGTAGTGTTATCGTGCCGCGCCATGACTCCCTCCATCCCACCCGCCATCGAGGCCGCCGGGCTCGCCAAGACCTACGGCGAGGTCGAGGCCGTCCGCGGCGTCTCGTTCACCGTCGCCCGCGGCGAGGTCTTCGGCTTCCTCGGCCCCAACGGCGCCGGCAAGAGCACGACGATCAACATGCTCTGCACGCTCGCGCGACCCACCTCCGGCACCGCCCGCGTGAGCGGCTTCGACGTCGCCGGCGAGCGCGACGACGTCCGCCGGCACATCGGCCTCGTGTTCCAGGACCAGACGCTCGACGGCTACCTCACCGGCGAGCAGAACCTCCGCCTGCACGCCGAGCTCTACGGCATCGACGCCGGGGTCGTCCCGGCGCGGATGCGCCAGATGCTCGAGATGGTCGACCTCTGGGATCGCCGCGACCAGCCAGTCCAGACCTACTCCGGCGGCATGCGCCGGCGCCTGGAGATCGCGCGCGGCCTCATGCACTCGCCGCGCGTGCTGTTCCTCGACGAGCCGACGATCGGCCTCGACCCCCAGACCCGCAGCTCGATCTGGCGCTACATCCGCGCGCTGCAGCAGACCGAGGGCACGACGATCTTCATGACCACGCACTACATGGACGAGGCGGAGCTCTGCGACCGCATCGCGATCATCGACCGCGGGGAGATCGTCGTGCTGGACACGCCCGAGGCGCTGAAGGCGAGCGTCGGGGCCGACCGCGTGGTGCTCGGCACCGCCGACGACGCCGCCGCCCTGGCCGCACTGCGCGACCGCTTCGGCATCGAGGCGGCGGTGGCCGAGGGCGCGGTGACGTTCCACGTCGACTCCGGCGAGGCGTTCGTGCCGCGGCTGTTCGCGGAATGGGATCCCGCCCACCCCGCGATCACGTCGGTCGCGGTGTCGCGGCCGACGCTGGACGACGTCTTCATGCGCTACACGGGCTCGACGATCCGGGACGCCGAAACGGCATCAGCCTCCGATCGCAACCGTGCGATGGCGCGCGTCGTCGTGAAGGCCGCACGATGAGCGCCACGATCGCAGACATCGTCGCCGTCCGGGTGCCCGAGCGCTCCTGGCGGTCGGAGGTCCGGGCGGTGCGGATCGTCTGGCGGCGCGACCTGATCCGCTTCGCCACCGACCGCATGCGAATCGCGACATTGCTGGTCCAGCCGCTGCTGTTCCTTTTCGTGCTCGGGGCCGGGCTGCAGACGCTCGCGGACGCGTCGACCGGCGGCGTCGACCTCACGACCTTCATCTACCCCGGGATCCTTTGCATGGCGCTGGTCTTCAGCGCGATGTTCATCGCGGTGTCGCTGGTGATGGACCGCGAGTTCGGGTTCCTGCGGGAGATGCTGGTCGCGCCGGTCCGGCGGTCGTCGATCGTTGTCGGCAAGTGCCTGGGCGGCGCGATCATCGCGGCGTCCCAGGGCGTCGTCGTGCTGGCGCTCGCCGGCCTGGTCGACGTCCCCTACGACCCGGTGCTGATCCTCGGCCTGCTCGGTCTGATGCTGCTGCTGGCCCTGACGGTCACGGCGTTCGGCGTGCTGGTGGCCGTCTGCATCAAGCAGGCCCAGACGTTCACGAGCGTGATGCAGATGTTCGTCATGCCGATGTTCTTCGTATCCGGCGCGTTCTACCCGATCT
>DATHEP010000179.1:0-2531 GCA_035318525.1 Conexibacter sp. | reverse complement strand
CCTCGTCCTCCGTGGCGCAGTAGCCGCCCGAGCCGCCGCCGCCACCACCGAAGAGGCCCCCGCCGCCACCGCCGCCGTCGCCGAAGCCGAACGGGTCGGCGCTCAGGCCGCCGGTGCCGCCCTGTCCGGCCGCGGCGTCGGATATCCCCGGCGTGCCCGCCACGCAGCTACCGGCCGGCGCGGGGCCTGCTCTGCCGGCGAGCCCTGCGCTGATCGCGCTGCCGGCGCCTCCGCCGCCTCCGCCGGCGACCGCGACGACTGCCGGTCCCGCCAACGCGGGCGGTCCCGCCGTGCCCGCTACGCCCGCGTCGCCGCCGTCGCCGTTGTCGCCCGGGACGGAGAAGTCGCCGTCGCCGCCGCCGCCCCCCGCCACCGCCAACGGCTGGCTCGCGCGTGTGACGTGCGACGCGCCGCCGCCGCCCGCGGCAAACGATCCGAGCGGGACGGCGCCTCCGCCGCCGCTGCCGGCCACTCCGAAGCCTCCGTTCCCGGCGACCTGGATCGCGAGCGACTCGCCCTCCGTCACCGCGACGCTCCCGGTCACGCGGGCGCCGAAGCCGCCGAAAGCGCCGCCGCGGCCGCCCACCGCGATGATCTCCAGGGTGGTGACGCCGGATGGCACGGTGAACGCGTGCGAGCCGCTCGTCGTGAAGGCGAGGGTCGCTGCGCCGCTGCTCCCCGCAAACGGGCCGGCGACGGCGAGCATGGTCAGACTGGCGATTCGCAACAGGCGGGTGGTGCGTTGTGACACGGACGGCCTCCCTCGTTCGCGTGCGGAAGCGGCGCACCGTAATGAGGTAACTCGGGCTCGCGCGCCGGTTCTCCGAATCTTGGCGCCCGTCCGCGCTAGGCTCGCTGCGTGGACTCCGAGCTGTTCGAGCATCATCTGAGCTCGCCGCGGGGCCGGGGGAAGGTGCCGGGCGAAGGCGCGGCCGGCGTCGCCGGCACGAGAGCGTGCGGCGACGTGATCCGCTTCGGGTTGTCGCTCGACGCGAGCGGCGCGCGCGTCGCCGACGCCGGCTGGGAGGCCGACGCGTGCGGCGCGACGATCGCGGCTGCGAGCGTGGTCGTCGAGATGGTGGTGGACGCGCCGCTGCTCGACGTCGCGCGGATCGGCGCGCGTGAGGTCGCCGACGCGGTGGGCGGCCTCAGCCCAGGCAAGTTCCACGCCGCCGAGCTGGTCGCCGACGCGCTCGCGCGGGCGCTCGGGACGGCCGCCTTCCAGGGTGCAGCGCTCGCAGCGCCGGCGGGCGGCGAGCGCACGCTCGTGGCGATGTCGGGTGGCGTCGACAGCGCGGTCGCAGGGCTGCTCTGCGCGCGCGAGGGCGAGGCCCTCTCCGTCACGCTCGAGCTGTGGGCCGACGAGCAGAACGACGCCGAGCGCTCGTGCTGCTCCGCCTCCGCGGTCCGTCTCGCGCGCGGGCTCGCGCACCGCATGGGCCTGCCGCACTTCACGCTCGACCTGCGCGAGCAGTTCCGTGCCGGCGTCGTCGACCCGTTCCTCGCCGACTGGGACGCGGGCCTCACGCCCAACCCCTGCATCCGCTGCAACGGCAACGTACGGCTCGACGCGATGCTCGAGCTGGCCGACCGCCTCGGGTCGCATGCGCTCGCGACCGGCCACTACGCGCGCGTCGAGGAGACCAATCACCCTGACGGTCCGCTGCTCGCCGCCGCCGCCGACGCGTGGAAGGACCAGACATACATGCTCGCCGCGCTGCAGCCCGACTCGCTCGCGCGCATGCGCTTCCCGCTCGGCGACATCACGAAGCCCGAGGCGCGGCGGATCGCCGCCGAGGCGCGGCTGCCGGTCGCCTCCAAGGCCGACTCGCAGGACCTCTGCTTCCTTGCCGGGACGAGCCGCGCCGCCTTCCTCGCCCGGCATGGCGGGATCCGCGAGCGGCCAGGGGAGATCGTCGACCGCAGCGGAACTGTGCTCGGCCGCCACCGCGGACACCACGGCTTCACGGTCGGGCAGCGCAGAGGGCTCGGCGTCGCGAGCAACGAGCCGCTCTACGTGCTGGGCACGGACGCGACCAGCAATCGCGTGATAGCCGGCACGCGCGACGAGCTGAGCACGACGCACGTCGCGGTGCGCGGCGCGCGGCTGTTCCGCGAGGGCGCGCGCGTCGACCGGGTCAAGCTGCGGTACCGGACGAAGCCGCTGCCGGCACGCCTCGCGAACGGTGGTGCGGCGCTTGGTGCCGGATCTCACAAGACGCTCGCGATCGAGCTCGGCGAGCCGGTCGACGGCGCGGCCCCCGGCCAGATGGCGTGCCTGATGGACGGCGAGCTGATCGTCGGCTGGGGGACGATCGCGCACCCTGAGCCGGCGGGCGGGGGAGCGGCCGACGCCGAGCGGGAGCCGGCAATCGCGGATGCCTGACCACGACCTTGTGCGCGCCTCCGACGCCGAGCGCGAAGCGACGATGGAGCGGCTGCGTGAGGCCGCCGGCGCGGGCCGGCTGACGCTGGAGGAGCTGTCGGACCGGCTCGGAGCGGCGAGCGAGGCGCGCAGCCGCGAGCAGCTC
>DATHEP010000178.1:0-9365 GCA_035318525.1 Conexibacter sp. | reverse complement strand
GGGGATCGCGCACAGCCAGGCGGCTGTGGCGATGTCGTCGTGGCTTAAGCGCTGGGCTGCGCTCGAGCTGCGCTCCCCCTGCAGCTCGACGGACGCCGCAGCGGATGCGGCGCTTTGCATCGGACGACTGTAAATCAATGCACTTGCAAAGGAAAGCGCCAACGGGGCCGAAGCCGCCGCCTTTTCTAGATGCGCTCGGCCGGCACTGACGTGCCGGCCACGGCAACGCCTTCACCGCCGTCCACGAACGCGAGCGCGTCGGCCTCCGGCAGCGACGCCGTCACGTGAGAGCCCTGCGCGCCGGTCGGCGTCGCCTCGAGGCGGCCCTCGGGCGCCGCAAGCCGGACGCGCACAGCCTGCGTCCGTCCGCGCCGCCGCACGTCCTCTGTCAGCACGGCCCGCTCTCGCGGCGGCAGCGGCGGCGCCCCCTGCAGCGCGCGCAGCGCTGGCCGTGCAAACAAGGTGAACGTGACGAAGCTCGACACCGGGTTGCCCGGAAGCCCGAAGACGAGCTGCGCGCCGCGGGCGCCGAACCAGGTCGGCTTGCCGGGCTGCAGGTCGACGCGCCAGAAGCGCTCATCGACCCCGAGCGCGGCGAGCGCGGGCTTGACGTGGTCGTGCGGGCCGACGGACACGCCGCCGGAGACGACGACGACGTCGGCGTCGGCGAATGCGTCGGCGAGCGCCTCCTCCGTCGATCCCGGCGTGTCGCGCACCGAGCGCGCCATGACGACCTCGGCGCCGGCGCGGTGCGCGAGCGCGGACAGCATCGTCGCGTTCGAGTTGTGGATCTCGCCCGGTCCGAGCGCGGCTCCCGGCGCGCGCAGCTCGTCGCCCGTGCAGAGGATCGCGACGCGCGGCCGGCGCGCGCACGCGACCGTTCCGGCGCCTGCGCTGACGGCGACGCTGAGCGCGCCTGGGGTCAGCGTCGCGCCCGCCGGCAGCACGACGCGGCCGGCGCGCAGGTCCTCGCCAGCCCGCCGGACGTGCTGGCCGGCGGCGACAGCGGCGGTTGGCGTGACCGCCTCCTCCGTCTCCCGCGCCTGCTCGACGGGCACGACCGCGTCGGCGCCGGCCGGAAGCGCGGCTCCGGTGGAGATGCGGATCGCCTCGTCGGGGCCGAGCGAGACGACGGCAGGCGCCCCCGCCCGCGACTCGCCGACGATCGGCAGCGGCCCGCTGGACGCGTCGCTCCTCACGGCGAAGCCGTCCATGGCCGAATTGTCGAAGCGCGGCACGTCGCTGCCCGCGCGCACGTCCTGCGCGAGCACGCGGTCGGCCGCGTCCTCAATGGCCACGGGCTCGGCGCCCAGCGGTGCGGAACTGGACGCGACCAGCTCGCGGGCTGCCTCGATCGTCAGCAAGGCTCCTGGCACGCGTCCATTCTGTCCATCCGCGCGTGCATGCGTCGGGATGCGCTGGTATAGACAGCCGGATGACGGATCAAGGGACACCGCGGCCAGGACGGCCCACGCCCGTGGAGCGCGCGGAGGCGGAGCTGCTCGCCGGCCGCGCGCAGGCGATCGCGAAGGGCTGGCTGCTGACGCTGCTCGAGCGCGCGCCGCTCGACGCGGTCGCGGGGATCCCGGCGGCCAAGGTGGCGTCGGAGGGGCCCGCCGTGTGCGCAGCCCTCGCGCGCGCACTCGGCTCCGACGCCGAGCTCGACCGGCTGCGGCCCGCGGGCGACCTCGCACCCGTCGTGCAGCGCATCGGCGCGCTCGCGGGGGCGACCGACCCCGCCGCGGTGCTCGCCGCGGTCGATGCCCTTCGCGCCTGCCTGTGGGCCTCGGCGCTCGACGCGCGCGGTGCCCGCACCGACGACGTCATCGGGCTCGTCGAGCGCCTCGCCGAGGTCGCGCTCGTGGCCGGAGCCACGGCGCTCGCGGGCGCAGCGGCGCCACGAACGACGGGCATTGAGGGGGAGGACGCGAGCGGTCGCGGCGCCGTCCAAGCAGACGCCGATCGGGCGGGTGGCGCGGGTGAGACGACTTCCGCGACCCCGCTCGCGGAAGCGTCTTCACCCGGCGACAGGACCCGCCCCCCAGCACGGTTCGAGCCCGGGCCTGAGCCGCCACCCGTCACCGCCCTCCCGCAGCGCCCGGCCCAAGCCCCGCCGCCCACCGGGTTCGTCGAGGGGATGGACGACGGCGACCTGTGGATCGCGACCCTGGACCGCCACATCGACCGCTGCCAGCGAGAGGGCGGCGGGCTGGCGCTGCTGCGCGTCGAGCTCGCCGACGGCGAGCGGATCGTCGCCAGCGCCGGGCCGGAGGAGCGCGGGGTGCCGTACGGTCGCCTCGCGCAGGCGATCCGCCGCGCGATCCGCCGCCAGGATCTCGTCGCGTCCGACCGGGAGGGCCGCGCGTGGGTGATCGCCCCCGCCGTCGGTCGCGCCGGCGCGATCGCGCTCGCCGAGCGCATCGGCGCCGGGGTCGAGCACGGGGAGCACTGGCGCGGCGCGCCGCTCGCCGCGACGATCGGCTTCGCGATCTACGGCGAGGACGGCCGTGACGCGGTCATGCTGATCGAGCGCGCGGAGGAGGCGATGCTCGCGGCATCCGCCGCGGGGGTGCGGATCGGCGAGGCGCTGCCGTCTGGCGAGTCCGGCGACGGGAACGGCGAGCGGCCGGGCCCGCGCCTCGTGCGCTGAGCGCGGCCTTAGAGCCTCTCAGCGACTGCGCGCGGGCGCGGCGGCCGGGAGCAGCGGCAGCGCCCCCACCGTCACGAGCCCTTCGGTGGCGCCGAGCGCCGTGTGCGCGGCGCGTGTCAGGTCCCACGTGCGCCCGCGCACGAACGGCCCGCGGTCGATCACGGGCACGACCACCGTGCGCCCTCTGTAGTAGAAGGCGACCGACGTGCCGCACGGCAGCGTGCGGTGCGCGACCCCGAGCGTCGTGGGGAGGAGGGGGACGCCGCAGGCAGTGCTCCACTCTCCTCTCGTGGGTCCGTACCAGGACGCCACGCCGGGGCGGTAGACGGTCACGTCGAGGTGCGGCGCGGTCGCGTCCAGCGCCGGCTCGACGGTGGGCTCGCCGGCGGCGGTCCCCACTGCGTCCACGAGCGCGCGCAGCCGCACCGGACCGGTGCGGTCGGGACGCCACACGGTGCGGAAGCTGCCGTCGTCGGCGACCTCCGCACGCGCAATCGGCATCCAGCCGCTCTGCGCGTCCTCGCGCTCGATCCGCACGCCGCCGCCCGTCCGCGGCGCCGTGCCGGCGATGCGGACGCGCCCGCGCAGCATCGCGGTCGAGCGCGCGCCGAACGCGAGGCCGTTGCCGCTGCCGCGCACGATCGGGTTGCCGACGCGCACGACGATCTGCTGCTCGCCTGGCAGCGCGATCGCGTCCGGCGACGCGCCGCCGGCGCCTGCGCCGCCGGCGAGCGGGGGTGCGACGAGGGCGCCGAGCGTGAGCACGGCGACGAGCGTCACGGCGAGCTTGTGGTGGCCGGTCATGTGGTGAGCGCCGGGCCTACGAGGTGAGCTGACGGGCTCGCGACGCCTGTTCGGCGGCGCTACGGTCGGCACTGCGACCGATTCGCCCCCGCGAGCCGAGGCTCGCATCGGGTCCCCCGCCGGTCGTCCGCGGGCGGACGACCGTTCGGCAAGGCGCGCGCAGTATACGGAACAACGCACGTTGCGAGGTGAATCCGCGCCGCAACTTGAAACCTCGTCGTCCGTTCTGCGTAGTAGACATGCGGCAGCACGACGTGCGCGCGAAGGTCGTCCCCTGATGCGGCCGGTGCCGTCCGCCTTTGACTTCAAAAAGTGAAGTAGCTAGGCTCCTGCCTATGCTTGGATGGCAGTGGTGCGCGCCCGCGCGCGTTCCGCGCCTCACCATGAACGCGCCGAGTGCAAGCCACGGGGCGGCGCACGCGAGAAACGGAACCAGATGTCAGTAGCGGAACTTCAGGAACTCGAGGAGATCAAGGGGCTGGTCGCACGCGGCACGCAGCTCGGCGTCTTGACCTACGCCGAGGTGTCGACGGCGGTCAGCGAGCTCGACCTCGACGAGTCGGACGTCGAGGAGCTCCACGGCTTCCTCGAGAGATCCGAGATCGAGCTGGTCGAGGAGATCGACCCGGCGACGACGGCCAGCAATCAGGTGGAGCGCGCACCCGACAGACGCGGGCGCCGCAGAGCGAGAACCGCGCTCGACCTCAAGCCGGACATGACGACCGACTCCCTTCAGCTGTTCCTGAAGGACATCGGCAAGGTGCGGCTGCTCACCGCCCAGGAGGAGGTCGACCTCGCGAAGCGCATCGAGCGCGGCGACCTCGACGCGAAGCAGAAGATGGTCGAGTCGAACCTCCGCCTCGTCGTCTCGATCGCGAAGAACTACCGCAACCAGGGCCTGCCGTTCCTCGACCTGATCCAGGAGGGGACGCTCGGCCTCGTGCGTGCGGCGGAGAAGTTCGACTACCGCAAGGGCTTCAAGTTCTCCACCTACGCGACCTGGTGGATCCGCCAGGCGATCGCCCGCGCGCTCGCCGACAAGGCGCGCACGATCCGCATTCCGGTCCACGTCGTCGAGAAGCTCAACAAGATCGGCCGCGCCGAGCGCAAGCTCGTCACGGAGCTGGGCCGCGAGCCGACGGCCGATGAGATCGCCGACGTCACCGGGATCGATCCCGAGGAGGTCGACTCGATCAAGCGGAGCGCCCAGGCGCCCGTCTCGCTCGAGAAGCCGGTCGGCGACGAAGAGGAGTCGGAGTTCGGCCAGTTCATCGCCGACGAGCGCGCCGAGTCGCCCTACGAGCGCGCCGCCGAGATCCTCACTAAGGAGGCTCTGCGCGAGGCGCTGGAGAACCTCTCCTACCGCGAGCGCCGCGTCCTGGAGCTGCGCTACGGCCTCGGCGGCGAGCACCCTCGCACGCTCGACGAGGTCGGCCGCACGTTCAACGTCACGCGCGAGCGCATCCGCCAGATCGAGAACCAGAGCCTCAAGAAGCTCCAGCAGCTCGCTGAGGCCCAGAAGCTCCGAGACGTCGCCTGACGGCGTCTCGGCGCGCCTGGCGGCGTCCTCGCCGGTTCGCGTACGAAAGTACGCCACGCCGGCTGCGTCCTTGCCAGGCACGCCGATACGCTCGTCAGCCGCCGTCTCGTCAGCCGTCCGCTCGCCAGCCGCGCCCGGCGCGTGGCTGGCGATTCGCTACTGGAGGCCGGCTGCCGCCCGCATCTCGGGCGGCAGCATCGGCTCCGTCTCCTCGAATCTCGGCAGCAGCCGTCTCGCGAGCGCGTCGCAGGGGCGGCCGTCGAGCAGCGGTCTGAGGTCGCCGACCGCGCCGATCGCGCGGATCGAGGGGGCGATCTGGAAGTCGGCGGCGTTCGGCGCGTCCGGGTCGCCGATCACGCCGTCGGCGATCAGCCCGTCCACCTTGTCGAGCGTCGCGGGCAGGTTCACGAGGTTCTCGCGCGCGCTCGCCTCGTCGGCGTCGACGCGGTTCGCGCTCCACTTCGCGATCGGGGCGTTGAGCGTGGCCAGCAGGGCGGGCAGCGGCAGGCCCAGGTCGCGGGCGATGCGCGTGCGCGCTCCGTTGTCGTGCGCGAGCACGTGGCGCACGATCCGCCGCGGCACCATCTGCAGCTCGGACTCGCCCCAGCGCTCCGCCTCCTCGACGGCGCGCCGCTTGTCCGGATCTGCGGGGTAGAGGGACGGCTCGGGCACCGCCGCCTCGAGCGCCTGCGCGATCTGCAGCGAGCCCTCGATCTTGCGGCCGTCGAGCTTCAGCGCCGGCACGTAGCCGGTCTTGAAGCCGAGCAGTCGCAGCGGCAGCGGATGCAGACCAGGGAGCAGCTCGACCCACTTCGTCTCGATGCCCTTGAACTCGAGCATCAGTCGCGCCGTCTGCGACGGGTTGGAGATTCTGAAGGCGTAGAGACGCGCTTGCATCGACGGCACGCTACTCAAGCCGCGCCGCGACGGCGCCGATGCACCTTTCGATGTTCGAGATCGACGCTGCCCTGCACCAGCTCGTCGAGGCCGGCGGCTCCGACCTGCACCTGAAGGCCGGCGCCCCGCCGCTGATCCGCGTCAATGGATCGCTGCGGCCGTTGCCGGACGCGCCGCCGCTCACCGCCGAGGACACCGAGCGCGTCGCCGGCGCGATGCTGACCGGCGAGGACCACCGCGCCGAGTTTGCGGCCGAGAACGAGGTCGACTTCGCCTACGCGATCGAGGGCCTCGCGCGCTTCCGCGTCAACGCCTTCCACCAGCGCGGAACCGTCTCGATGGTGATGCGCGCGATCCCGACGAAGATCAAGACGGCCGACGAGCTCGGCCTGCCGCCCGTCGTCTCCGAGCTGGCGGAGGAGACGCGCGGGATCATCCTGCTGACCGGCACGACCGGCTCCGGCAAGTCGACGACGCTCGCGGCGATCATCGACTGCATCAACAGCACCCGCTCCAAGCACATCGTCACGATCGAGGACCCGATCGAGTTCCTGCACAAGGACAAGCGCTCGATCCTCAACCAGCGCGAGGTCGGCGTCGACACGACGTCGTTCGAGCGCGCGCTGCGGCGGGTGCTGCGCCAGGACCCCGACGTGATCCTGATCGGCGAGATGCGCGACGAGGAGACCGTCCACACCGCGCTCTCCGCCGCCGAGACCGGCCACCTCGTGCTCTCGACGCTGCACACGATCGACGCGCCGGAGACCGTGAACCGGATCGTCGACTTCTTCCCGCCGCACCAGCAGCAGCAGGCGCGTGCGATGGTCGCCGGCACGCTCAAGGGGATCATCTCCCAGCGGCTAGTGCCGACCCCGGACCGTCGCGGCCGCGTCGCCGTCTGCGAGATCCTGCGGATGACCGGGCGCGCGAGGGACATGATCCTCGACCCGGAGCAGACCGGCCGCCTGCGCGAGGTCATCGCGGAGGGCGAGTTCTACGGGATGCAGACGTTCGACCAGGCGCTGCTGCACCACGTGCAGGCGGGCCGCGTCTCGATGGAGGACGCGATGCGCGTCGCCACGAGCCCGCACGACTTCAAGCTGCTCGTCGCGTCCGAGGGCCGCGTGGCGACGTCGATGGAGGACGTGGGCGGAGGCGAGCCCGCGGAGGCGCGCGAGCCGGCATCCGTCGCGTCCGCTGCGGCGCCGGTCCGCCCGGTGACGCCGTCACCACCGCCGGCCGACGGGCCGGTACCGTCCGTGGCCCCGCCCGGCTTCGTCTGATCCCCCGACCCCCGAAAGGATCCCTCGTGGACTCGACGCTCGACCAGTTCGCCGAGACGACCTCGCCCGACGCCTTCACGCTGCAGAACTCGAAGCTGCTCAAGGTGCGGCTCGAGCAGGTGACGATCCAGGCGAAGCTCGGCTCGATGGTCGCCTACCAGGGCGACGTCAAGTTCGAGCACGCCGGCTCCGGCGGGCTCGGCCGGATGCTGAAGAAGGCCGTCAGCAGCGAGGGCACGTCGCTGATGAAGGTGACCGGCCACGGCGAGGTCTTCCTCGCCGACCAGGCGCAGGAGATCCACCTGCTCAAGCTGGAGAGCGACAAGGTCACGTGCAACGGCGCGAACGTGCTGGCGTTCGACACCGGCATCGACTGGGACATCGAGCGCGTCAAGAGCGCCAGCTCGGCGATGGCCGGCGGGCTCACGAACCTGTCGCTGTCGGGCAGCGGCTGGGTCGCGCTGCTGACCGACGGGCCGCCCGTGAGACTCGACGTGGGTGCCGCCCCGACGTTCGCGGACGCGCAGGCCGCGGTCGTCTGGTCGTCCGGCGTGACGACGTCGATCAAGACGGACGTCAACCTCAAGAGCCTGATCGGCAAGAGCTCCGGCGAGACGTTCCAGGTCGCGTTCCAAGGCCAGGGGTGGGTGCTCGTGCAGCCCTCCGAGGGCCCTGTGATCCCGCCCGCCTGATACTTCACTTTGGATAGTCTTGCGCTACCCTAAGGGGTGCGATGCCGTCCAACGACTCGTGTCCTGTCTGCCGAACCGCGGAGATCGTCTGCGGCAAGTGGACGCTGCTGATCATCCGCGACCTCGCCGAAGGGCGCTCGCGCTTCTGCGAGCTCGAGCGCTCGCTCGCAGGGATCAGCCCGCGCACGCTCTCGCTGCGCCTGCGCGCGCTCGAGGAGGAGGGCATCGTCGAGCGGCGCACGTACGCCGAGGTTCCACCGCGCGTCGAGTACGTGCTGACCGAGAAGGGCCGCGCGCTCGTGCCGATCGTCGAAGACATGCGCGCCTACGGTCGCCGCTGGCTGGGCGGGGACGACTGCTGCGCTCCGGCCGCCGACGCTGAGCCGGTCGCCGCCGGCGCTGTCGGCTGACCGTCGGCCTGCAAGGCCCGCTGCGCCGGCAGGATCGCTCGCGCGCGCAGCGAAACCGCCGTGCATGCGCAATCGCATGCTTCACGGCCTGCTCGAGGCCTTCACGGAGGACGCGGGCCTGCAACTCGCCGCTGAGACCGCGAACGGCGCCGAGGTCCCGTTCGAGGTCGTGGAGGAGCCCGGCTCCCGCAGCCCGCTCTACTGCTATCGCCAGCTGACCGGCGGGTTCATCCGCTCGCGAATGGGCGTGCTGGACCGCCTGCCGAGCTACGTGCCGGCCGCGCGCGCGCTGGCGGCGGTCGACGGCGTCGACGCCTACCTGCGCCGCCGCGGCGAGCCGCGCATCCCGCCCGATCGGCACGAGCGCGCGGACGCGGTGCTGCGCTCGTTCCTGTCCGCCGTCTACGTCGACTCGAGCGCCTTCGGCTACCAGCCCGAGCGCTTCACGGCCGCCTACCTCGAGCTGGAGGCGACGCTCTACGAGGGGCGCCAGGTCGCGACCGTCGTTGCGCCGTTGCTCGGCTTCGCGCTCGAATCGGACGAGGTCGCGCTCGGGGACGGGCTCTCGCTCGCGCGCGGAGAGGCACTGCCCGATGTCCCTCCGGAGGCCGTCTGGTCCACCCCCAAGGAGATCGAAGACGGAGCGGTGCTTGCGGTCCTCACGGTCGAGGGCGAGCGGATCGCCGGGCCGCCCGTGACGACCGCGCGCACGCGCTTCCGCCGCCTGCTCGGGGCGCTGCGTCTGTTCGACGCGGGCCCGCTCGCGCTCGGCCCGCTCGCGTGGGCGCGCGTCGACGGCGGCTCCTGGCACGTCGCGCCGCTCGGCACCGGTCCCGCCCGCGTCGGCGCGTGCGGGCGGAGCGTCCTGCGCGCCGAGCAGGAGGACGAGCTGCGCGCCTTCTGCAACCTCGTCGCGCGCCGCACGCCGCGCGCGGGCGAGGTCGCCTGGGCGCTCGGGCGCTTCGAGATGGCACGTGAGCGGGCGACGCCGTTTGAGGCGCTGACCGACGACCTGCTCGCGCTGCGCGCGCTGCTCGAGCCGGAGGGGGCCGAGAGCGGTCGCCTCGCACAGCGGCTCGCCGCGCTGTG
>DATHEP010000177.1:0-3841 GCA_035318525.1 Conexibacter sp. | reverse complement strand
ACCAACTACGCGACCTCGAAGGCCGGCGTGATCGGCGTGGTGAACGCGTACGCCCCGGCGCTCGCGAGAGCGGGCGGCACGATCAACGCGGTCGCCCCCGGCTTCATCGAGACGCAGATGACGGCGAAGGTGCCGCTGCCGATCCGCGAGGCCGGCCGCCGCATGTCGTCGCTCTCGCAGGGCGGGCTGCCGATCGACGTCGCCGAGGCGATCGCCTGGTTCGCGTCGCCCGCGTCGGGCGGGCTCAACGGCAACGTCACGCGGGTATGCGGGCAGAGCCTGCTGGGAGCGTGACGTGACGGCGTTGACCACATACGCCCGCGCCGCGCTCCCGCTCGTGCCCGGCGCCTCGCTGCTGCCGTTCGTGGCGGGGCGGGGCAAGGAGATGCCGGCGTTGGAGCGGAGGTTGGCCGGCGTGACCGTCGACCCGGCGGACCTGGCTGACTACGCGCGGGTCTGCGGGTTCACCCTGCGCGACGCGCTGCCCGCGACGTACCTGCACGTTCGCGCCTTTCCGCTGCACATGGAGCTGATGACCGACGGACGCTTTCCGTTCCCCGCCGTCGGGCTGGTGCACCTGTCGAACCGCATCACGGTCCACCGCCCGGCGCGCGTGTCGGAGACCTTCGACCTCGTCGTGAGAACGACCCCGATCGAGCCGCACCCGAAGGGTCGGACGTTCTCGTTGGTCTCAACCGCGTCGGTCGACGGCGCCGTCGTCTGGGAGGACGTCAGCACCATGCTCTGTCGCGGCGGTGGCAGCGCCACCGCTTCCGACGGCAGCGAGGGGGCGGGTTCGGGCGATGCCCGTCAATCAGGTGTTCCTGGAGAACAGCAGATTGACGGGGCTCCGGTGGAGTGGCGGTTGGCGGGTGACCTGGGGCGGCGGTATGGGTCGGTGTCGGGGGACCGCAACCCGATTCATCTGCACGCGCTGACGGCCCGGGCGTTCGGGTTTCCGTCGGCCATCGCGCATGGGATGTGGACGAAGGCCCGGTGCCTCGCGGCGCTCGAACCGCTTCCGGACGCCTACGCGGTCGACGTGAGCTTCAAGCGGCCGATCCTCCTCCCGAGCCGCGTGACGTTCGCGGCAGACAACGAGCGCTTCGTGGTGCGAAGCGCCAAGCGACCCGACATCACCCACCTCGAAGGGACGGTGACGCCATGAGAATGGCGGAGCGCAGCATGGGACTCGGCCTGCGCGCCCTCGGGCGCATCGCCGGCTCCGACGTCGTCGACAGGCTGGGCGTGCGCAAGCCCGCCGAGAGAATCCTCTACCGCGCCACGCGTGACGGCTTCAAGGCCGCGGGCGCGGCGGGCCGCACCTTCAGCGCCGTCAACGGTCGCAGAAGACCTACGCGACTGACGACGACCGAGAGCAAGGGCCTCTTCGACCTCAACCCGACCGACGAGCAGCAGATGCTGCAGGAGTCGTTCAGAGCGTTCGGCGCCGAGCAGCTGCGGCCGGCCGCGCTGAGAGCGGACGCCGCCGCGAAGACGCCGGGGGAGATCCTCAAGCAGGCCGGCGAGCTCGGCCTGACGATGCTCGGCGTGCCGGAGGATCTCGGCGGCGCCGTGTCGGAGCGCTCCTCGGTCACAGCCGTGCTCGCCGCCGAGGCGCTCGCGCACGGCGACATGGGGCTCGCCGCTGCGCTGCTCGCGCCGGCTGGCGTGGCCGCGGCGCTCGCGCTGTGGGGCGACGGCGACCAGCAGGCGACCTACCTCCCCGCGTTGGTCGGCGAGGACACGCCGGCCGCCGCGGCGCTTGCGATCCAGGAGCCGCGTGCGCTGTTCGACCCGTTCGAGCTGAAGACCACCGCCCGCCGCGAGCGTGACGAGTTCGTGCTCGACGGCGTCAAGTCGCTCGTGCCGCTCGCGGAGAGCGCCGAGCTGCTGATCGTCGCCGCTCGGCTGGAGGGCCACGGCCCGGTGCTGTTCCTCGTCGAGGCGAAGACCGACGGCGTGCTCGCGAAGGCATCCCCGGGCATGGGCATCCGCGCCGCCGCCACCGGCGACGTGCTGCTCGAGGACGTCCGCCTGCCGGCGCGCGCGCTGCTGGCCGACGGTGACCCGGCCGTCTACGCGGCGGCCGTCCGCCGCGCGCGGCTCGCCTGGTGCGCGCTGTCGCTCGGCACCGGCCGCGCCGTGCTCGACTACGTGATCCCGCACGTCAACGAGCGCGTCGCCTTCGGCGAGCCGATCTCGAACCGCCAGTCGGTCGCGTTCACCGTCTCCGACATCGCGGTCGAGCTGGAGGGCATGCGGCTCGCCACGCTGCGCGCTGCCGCTCGCCTCGACGCCGGCAAGGACGCTGCGCGGGAGGTGGCCATCGCCCGCGCGCTGTGCGCCGAGAAGGGGTCGTGGATCGGCTCCAACGGCGTCCAGCTGCTCGGCGGCCACGGCTACGTGAAGGAGCACCCCGTCGAGCGCTGGTACCGCGACCTGCGAGCCGTGGGCGTCTGCGAGGGCGCCCTGCTCGTCTAGAGCGAGAGGAACGACACGATGATCAACCTCGAGATCCCCAAGAAGTTCGTCCCGCTGGTCGGGCAGGCGCATCAGGTCGCCGAGGAGGTCTTCCGTCCGATCTCCCGCAAGTACGACCAGGAGGAGCACGCGTACCCGAAGGAGCTCGACATGCTCGCCGCGCTCATCGATGGGATGAACGACGGCTCAGACCTCGGCGGCGGCGCCGGCGCGGCCGGCGTGCGGCGGACCGACAACGGCGACGGCGGGGTCCGCAACGGCTCCAACATGTCGACGGTGCTCGGCATCATCGAGCTGTGCTGGGGCGACGTCGGGCTGCTGCTGTCGATGCCGCGTCAGGGGCTCGGCAACTCGGCGATCGCGTCGGTCGCGAACGACGAGCAGCTCAAGCGCTTCGAGGGCAAGTGGGCCGCGATGGCGATCACCGAGCCGGAGGCCGGCAGCGACTCCGCCGCGATCCGCACGACCGCCGTGCTCGACGAGGAGACCGGCGAGTACGTGCTCAACGGCGAGAAGATCTACGTCACGTCCGGCGAGCGCGCCGACCTTGTGGTCGTTTGGGCCACGCTCGACCGCTCCGTCGGCCGTGCGGCGATCAAGTCGTTCGTCGTGGAGCGCAGCAATCCGGGCCTGAAGCTCGACCGCCTCGAGCACAAGCTCGGCATCCGCGCCTCCGACACGGCCGCTTTCATCCTGGACGACTGCCGCGTGCCACCGGAGAACCTGCTCGGCTCGCCGGAGGTCGACGCCAGAAGAGGCTTCGCGGGCGTCATGCAGACGTTCGACAACACGCGGCCGCTCGTCGCCGGCATGGCGGTGGGGTTGACCCGCGCGTGCCTGGAAGAGACCGCGCGGCTGATGAGCGAGGCCGGCGTCGAGGTCGACTGGGACCGCCCGGCCGCGAACCAGACCGCGGCCGCCGCCGAGTACCTCGCGATGGAGGCCGACTACGAGGCCGCGCGCCTGCTCACGCTCGAGGCCGCATGGATGGCGGACAACTCGAAGCCGAACTCGCTGCAGGCGTCGATGGCGAAGGCGAAGGCCGGCCGCACCTGCGTCGACGTCGCGCTGCGCTGCGTGCGCCTGTGCGGATCGCTCGGCTACGGCGAGGGGCTGCTGCTGGAGAAGTGGGCGCGCGACGCGAAGATCCTCGACCTGTTCGAGGGCACCCAGCAGATCCAGCTGCTGATCATCGCGCGGCAGCTGCTGGGCAAGACGTCGGCGGAGCTGAAGTAGGACCCGGCCCACCTCCCAGGACGGCGGGTGCGCGCCCGCCGTCCCGCCCCGCGCCCCTGTCCGCTCGCTAGCCTGCCGGGATGTCTCCGCCGCCCGACGCCCATCCGACCCGCCGCGTCCG
>DATHEP010000176.1:0-2698 GCA_035318525.1 Conexibacter sp. | reverse complement strand
ACGACGCGCTCGACGAGCTTGTCGTGGCGGCGGCGGTAGGCGACGAGGTCGGCGACCGTGATCAGCTTCAGCCCGTGCCGCTCGCAGTACGGGATCAGGTCCGGGATGCGGGCCATCGTCCCGTCGTCGTTCATGATCTCGCAGATCACGCCGGACGGGTTGAGGCCGGCGAGGCGCGCCAGGTCGACCGCCGCCTCCGTCTGGCCGACGCGCTCCAGCACGCCGCCCGACTTCGCCTTCAGCGGGAACACGTGCCCCGGCTGCACGAGGTCGCGCGGACGCGAGCCGGGGTCGATCGCGACCTGGATCGTGTGCGCCCGGTCGTGCGCAGAGATGCCGGTCGTGACGCCCTCGCGCGCCTCGACCGAGACGGTGAAGGCGGTCTCGAACGGCGACTCGTTCTTGGCCGCCATCAGGTCGAGGCCGAGCTCGTCGCAGCGCTCGCCGGTGAGCGCGAGGCAGATCAGCCCGCGTCCCTCCTTCGCCATGAAGTTGATCGCCTCGGGCGTCGCGAACTGCGCAGCGAGCGTGAGGTCGCCCTCGTTCTCGCGGTCCTCGTCGTCGCAGACGACGACCATCTTGCCCTGGCGGACGTCCTCGATCGCCTCTTCGATCGTCGCGAACGGCGTCCGCGTGGTCTGGTCGCTCATCGGGCCACCAGCTTCTCGACGTATTTCGCGAGCACGTCCACCTCCAGGTTGACGGTTCGTCCGGGTACCGCCGAGCCGAGGCTCGTGCGGTCCAGCGTCTCAGGGATCAGGGAGACGGTCAGCGACCGCTCGTCGACGGCGCTGACCGTGAGGCTGACGCCGTCGATCGCGATCGAGCCCTTCTCGACGACGTAGCGCAGCAGCTCGGGCGGGGCGGCGACGCGCACGACGCGGGCGAAGCCGTCGTCGTCGACCGCCTCGATCGTTCCGAGGCCGTCGACGTGGCCCTGCATGATGTGCCCGCCGAGCCGGTCGGCCGCGCGCAGCGCCAGCTCGAGGTTGACCTGTGCACCGGCCGTGGCGGCGGCCAGCGAGGAGCGCCGCAGCGTCTCGTGCATCACGTCGGCGGCGAAGCGCTCGGCCGTCGGCCCGACGGCCGTCAGGCAGACGCCGTTGACGGCGATCGAGTCGCCCTCGGCCAGGTCCGCGGCGAGCGGCGTCGCGATCGCGAGGCGCACGCCGTCGGCCGTCTCGTCGACGGCCACGACCTGTCCCAATCCCTGCACGAGCCCGGTGAACATCGCTCCGTCACCACTCCCTGAGCCGTGCGGAGACGAGCAGGTCCTCCCCCACGTGCTCGCATTCGAGCGTCAGCGCGCGCAGCGCCTCGGAGATCGTCTCGACGCCCTCGCCCTCCAGCGGGTCGCGCGCCGTGCGCCCGCCGAGCACGAGCGGGGCGAGGAACAGCCGCAGCTCGTCGATCTCGCCCGCGTCGAAGAAGGCGCCTGCGAGTCTCGGCCCGCCCTCCAGCAAGATCGACGCGACGCCGGTCGCGCCGAGCTGGTCGAGCGCCGAGACGACGCGCGCCTGCTCGTGCTCGCCGGTCGCGACGATCACGTCGGCGCCGTGCGTCTCGAGCGCGTCGGTCGCGGTGCGCGGCGCGGCGCGCGAGACGACGACGGTCAGCGGGATCTCCGGCGCCGCCTGGACGAGCTGCGAGTCGAGCGGCAGGCGTGCGGTCGCGTCGAAGACGATGCGGCGCGGCTGGCGCGCGACGCCCTCGATGCGCGCAGTCAACTGCGGGTCGTCGGCGAGCGCGGTGCCGATCCCGACCGCGACGGCGTCCTGCTCCGCGCGCCAGCAGTGGGCGCGGTGGCGGCTCTCCTCGCCGGAGATCCACTTCGAGTCGCCGGCGCGCGTCGCGACCTTGCCGTCGAGCGTCATCGCCGACTTGAAGAGGACCCACGGCCGGCCCGTGCGGGCGTGCTTGCGGAAGGCCTGGTTGAGCAGCCTCGCGCGAGCTGCCAGGTCCCCCTCGGCGACGACGACTTCGATGCCCTCGTCGCGCAGGATCCCGAGCCCCCGGCCGGACGCCTTCTCGGTCGGGTCGTCGGACGCGACGACGACGCGGCGCACGCCGGACGCGAGGATCGCGTCCGTGCACGGCGGCTGCTTGCCGGTGTGGCAGCAGGGTTCGAGCGAGACGTACAGCGTCGCGCCCGCCAGATCGGCGTCGCCGGCGGCGTGAAGCGCCTCGACCTCCGCGTGCGGAGCGCCGAACTCGCTGTGCCAGCCCTCGGCGATCACGTCGCCGTCGCGCGCGAGCACCGCCCCGACGAGCGGGTTGGGGCTGACGCGGCCGCTCCCCTGCGTAGCCAGCTCGAGCGTGCGCGCGAGGTGGAGGCGGTCGGTGTCGGTGCGGAGCGGCATGTCCATTGGAGGATACGCGGCGCGTTTACGCGCAGCGCCCGCCGCGCAGGCGGTAGACGTCGATCTGGGGGCCCGGTCGCGCGTAGGCGAGCGGGTAGTAGTCGAACGACCAGTCGAAGTTGAAGGCGGGCGGCTCGGCGTCCGAGTCGTAGGGGCTGAAGCGGGCCACGCGCCCGCCCCGCTTTGCCAGCGCGTCGTAGTAGGCGATCGCCTGCCGGACCGTCGCGGGCTCGGCCAGCGCGCGCGCGAACTGCGTGGAGCCGATCACGACCCAGCAGAAGCCGCTCGCCTCGTAGCGGTCGATCAGCTCAGGCCGCAGCGTGCGCTCGTACTTGTCG
>DATHEP010000175.1:0-9828 GCA_035318525.1 Conexibacter sp. | reverse complement strand
TGGCGTTGAAGGTGGCGTACGGATCGCCTCCGGCCGTCGTGGCCTCGCCGTTGAGCGCGTCGGTGTCGGTCATGCTCGCCGCGGCGGCCTCGCCGAACTCCGTCGTGATGAGGCCCGGCTCCAGCAGGATCACGTCGATGCCGAAGCCGCGCACCTCGAAGCGCAGCGCGTCGCTGATCGCCTCCAGCGCGTGCTTGGTCGCGTGGTAGTGCCCGCCGCCGGGGAAGACGAGCTTGCCGCCCATCGAGCCGAGGTTGACGATCTTGCCCCAGCGCTGATCGCGCATCTTCGGCAGCACGAGCTGCGTGAGGCGGGTGAGCCCGAACACGTTCGTCTCGAACTGTCTGCGCGCTGCGTCGAGCGGAACCGTCTCGATCGCGCCGCTCTGCGAGTAGCCGGCGTTGTTGATCAGCACGCCGACGGCGCCGTGCGTGTCCTCGATCGACTTGACCGCGGCGACCATCGAGCCCTCGTCCGTCACGTCGAGCGCGAGCGTGCGGCAGCCGGCCGCCTCCAGGTCCGCGATCGACTCAGGTCGGCGCGCGGTCGCGTAGACCGTCCAGCCGTGTGCGGCGAGCCGCTTCGCGGTCGCCTGCCCGATGCCCGACGAGCATCCGGTGATGAGTACTGCCTTTGAGACGTCTCCCATAGCTCCGGACCCTAGCGCGCTACGGGTCTCAGCCGAGCTGGTACGCCGGCGCGCGGGTGCGTCTCGCTGGAGAGGCCTGTCGTGAGATGGGCTGGCGCTGCGCCACGTTGGTGGGATCCGGGGGAGCCTCTCCAGCAAGACCACCCGCGCGCGGCTGAGTCAGCGCGCGCTGCGCCCTCCGCGGGCAGCTTGGTGGCAGGACGACCGGCCCCCGGCTGAGCCAGCGCGCGCGGTGCCCTCCGCGGACAGCTTGGTGGCAGGACACGCGGAGTGGCGCCGCGTCGTTAGCCCACCGCGAAGTCAGACGCTGGCGCTCGGGCGCGGCCGAATCAGCCGCGGCCGGTGGTCTCGTCCGGCGAGGCTCCCTCCGGCTACCACGGCATGACGCGGCGCCAACACGGTCACACGAGGCCTCGTCCGGGCGAGAGCCACCGGCCGCCGGCGTACCGGCAGCGCCCGAAAACGCAAGCCCTACGAGCGGACGAGTCTTTTGTACTTGATGCGGTGCGGGCGATCGGCCTCGGCGCCGAGGCGCTCGTGGCGCTCTGCCTCGTAGGCCTCGAAGTTGCCCTCGAACCAGCGGACCTGGGAGTCGCCCTCGAACGCGAGGACGTGCGTGGCGATGCGGTCGAGGAACCAGCGGTCGTGGGAGATCACGACGGCGCAGCCGGGGAAGGCGAGCAGGGCCTCCTCCAGTGCGCGCAGCGTGTCGACGTCGAGGTCGTTCGTCGGCTCGTCGAGCAGCAGGAGGTTGCCGCCGCTGCGCAGCAGCTTCGCGAGGTGCAGGCGGTTGCGCTCGCCGCCTGACAGCTTGCCGACCTTCTGCTGCTGGTCGGTCCCCTTGAAGTTGAAGCCGGAGGTGTAGGCGCGAGAGCTCATGGTGCGCTCGCCCACCTTGATCTGGTCGGCGCCGCCGGAGATCTCCTCCCACACGGTCTTGTCGGGGTCCAGCGCGTCGCGCGACTGGTCCACGTACGCCAGGTCGACCGTCTCGCCGAGCCGCAGCGCGCCCTCGTCGGGCTGCTCCTGCCCGGTGATCATGCGGAACAGCGTCGTCTTGCCGGCGCCGTTGGGCCCGATGACGCCGACGATCCCGCTGCGCGGCAGCTTGAACGACAGGTCGTCGATCAGCAGCTTGTCGCCGTAGCCCTTGCGCAGTCCCTCCGCCTCGACGACGACCTCGCCCAGGCGCGGGCCGGGCGGGATGTGGATCTGCACCTCGTCGAGCTTGACGTTGCGCTCCTCGGCCAGGAGCTGCTCGTAGGCGTTCAGGCGCGCCTTCGGCTTCGCTCGGCGGGCGCTGGCGTTGAGGCGCACCCACTCGAGCTCCTTGTCGATCGTGCGTCTGCGCGTCTTGTCGGCGCGCTCCTCCTGCGCGAGGCGCTCCTGCTTCTGCACGAGCCAGCCGGAGTAGTTGCCCTCGTAGGGGATCCCGCGCCCACGGTCGAGCTCGAGGATCCAGCCGGCGACGTTGTCGAGGAAGTAGCGGTCGTGGGTGATCGCGACGATCGTGCCTCTGTAGTCCTGCAGGTGCTGCTCCAGCCACGCGACCGACTCCGCGTCGAGGTGGTTGGTCGGCTCGTCGAGCAGCAGCAGGTCGGGTGCGCGCAGCAGCAGGCGGCAGAGCGCGACGCGGCGCCGCTCACCGCCGGACAGCTTCGTCACGTCGGCGTCGCTTGGCGGCAGCCGCAATGCGTCCATCGCCGTGTCGAGCATCGTGTCGAGGTTCCACGCGTCGGCCGCGTCGATCTGCTCCTGGAGGCGGGCGAACTCGTCCGCGGTCTCGTCCGAGTAGTTCATCGACAGCTCGTTGAAGCGGTCCAGCAGGCCGCGCAGCTCGGCGACGCCGTCCTCGACGTTGCCGCGCACGTCCTTGGCCTCGTCGAGATGCGGCTCCTGCTCAAGCATCCCGACGCTCGCGCCGGGCGCGAGCTGCGCCGTGCCGCGGTACTCCGCGTCCTGCCCGGCCATGATCCGCAGCAGCGTCGACTTGCCGGCGCCGTTGTAGCCCAGCACGCCGATCTTCGCGCCCGGATAGAAGGACAGCGAGACCTCTCTCAGCACCTCCTTGTCGGGCGGGAAGGACCGCGACAGGCGGTGCATCGTGAAGATGTACTGGGCGGACACGAAGCGGGGAGGATAGCCACCCCGGCCCTGCCGCCATCGCTACCCTCAGACGGTCATGCCGACGGTGTTCGACATCGAGCAGGGGATCCTGCTGCTGGAGCTCGAGCCGCCCTTCGACAAGCGGGCGGTCCAGCTCGCGCGCCGCCGCATGGCGAAGCGCTGGCATCCGGACATCGCGCCGCCCGGGCGCCAGCACGAGCACCAGCGCCACCTGCAGGCGATCAACGAGGCGGCCGACCAGCTCGAGCAGCTCGCCGAGACCTTGCGCGGCGGCAAGGTCTCGCGCAACGCGGTCAAGGTCTCCGCCGCGGCCGCCCGCAAGCGCCGCGCCGAGGAGGGCGCGCGCGCCTACGCCGAGCAGCAGCGCGCCCGCGAGGCGGCCGAGGACCAGGCCAGACACGACCCGTTCGGCTCGCGCATGCCCGACCACTCCGTCGTGCACCGCTACGCCCGCTGCCTCTCCTACCCGGAGTGGGGCGTCGGGTCGGTCACGGGCATCTACTTCTCCGGCGACGGCGACGACACGCAGCAGTGGGCGCGCGTGAAGTTCCAGCACGGGATCCGCACGATCCCGGCCGGCTCGCTGCAGTTCGTCGACTTCTCGAAGCCCGACCCGGCGGCCGACCGCGTCGAGCGCTTCATGACCGCCGCCCGTCACGCGCTCGCCGAGGGCAACCCGCAGCTGGCCGCGCAGCGGCTCGTCTACGCGCGCGACGCCGAGCCGCGCAACCCGGTCGTGCTGCGCCAGCTGACGGTCGCCTTCTGGCAGTCCGGCAACCTGCCGGCGGCCGCGCGCGCGGTCCGCGACTGGGCGCGCATCGAGCCGGATCGCCCGACGCCGCACCGCTTCGCCGCGCGCATCTACGAGGACATGCGCGCCTTCGACCTCGCGCGCGACAGCGCGCTGCGGGAGACCGCCTGCGCGCCCCGCGACGCGTCCGCCTGGGAACGACTCGGCCGCCTGCGGATGCGGCTCGGCGACCGCGACGGCGCGCGCGAGGCGCTCGAGCGCGGGCAGCGGATCGCGCCGACCGTGGAAGGGCTGCTCGACCTCGCGCTCGTGCACCAGCTGAGCGGCGACATCGGGGCCGAGGTGACGGCCTGCGAGGCGGCGACGCTGCTCGCTCCGGCGTCGCCCGTCGCGTGGTCGCGCTTCGCGCACGCGCTCGCGCGCACCGACCGCGTCTCCGACGCGATCGATGCTTGCGAGCACGCGCTCGAGCTCGGCCGCGACCCGGAGGTGCTGTCGCTGCTGGGGGCGTTGCGCGAGCGCGCGCCGCGCGTCCTGCCGGCGGAGAGCGCGGCATGAGCGCGTCTCGCTCCCGCCTGTCGTCTAGACTCCACAGCGGCTTGGGGGAGTCTGCCACCGTGGACTCGCCGGCCTCATGCGCGAGTAGCTCAATTGGTAGAGCACCGGCCTTCTAAGCCGATGGTTGCGGGTTCGAGCCCCGTCTCGCGTGCTCGTCCTCTCGGGGTGGGGAGCTAGATGGCTGGGGTCGCGGACACGCCGCTGCGCGCGGACAACCTGCTGGACGCGGTCGAGGCGACGCTGCGCGGCGTCGATCCGGCCGCCTTCCGCGTCGTGCCGGTCCTCAGACAGGGGGACCCGGCGGACGTGGGCGCGATCACGCGCGACCGCGAGCTGGCGCCGCGAGCGCTGGAGACGCTGCGTGCCGACCCGGCCGTCGCCTCGGTGGAGCAGCAGGACCAGCGCTTCCTCATGCGCCTCGCCGACGAGCGGATCGCGGCGACGGGCGCCGGGCTGGAGGCGGGCCGCCTCACGGGCATGGCAACGGACGACCTGCGCGCCGGCGAGCGCGCGATCGTCGACTTCTGCGACCCCAACGCGACGAAGGCCTTGCACGTTGGGCACCTGCGCAACATCGCGCTCGGGCAGGCGGTCGCGAGCGCGCTGAGCGCGGTCGGAGCGCACGTCGAGCGCCAGAGCCACATCGGCGACGCGGGCCGCTCGATGGGCGAGGCGATGGCCGGCTGGGAGCGCTACGCGAAGCCGCAGACGCCGGACGAGGCCGGCGCCAAGAGCGACCACTTCGTCGGCGAGCTGTACGCGCGCTACGTGCGCGAGGAGGCGCCGGTCGCCGACGTCGCCGACGGGGACGCGCCGGTCGCGCGCGACCTGCATCAGATCGACGACGACGCCCAGCGGCTGCTGGACGGCGTGCTCGCCGGCGATCCGGAGGCGGTCGCGCTGTGGAGGCGCGTGCGCGACTGGGCGGTCGAGGGCCAGAACGCCACGCTTGCGCGGCTCGGTGTCCAGTTCGAGCGGATCCTCTACGACTCCGACCGCACGCAGACGAGCCGCGAGGTCGCACAGCTCGGGATCGAGCGCGGCGTCTTCGTGAGAGAGCAGCGCGGCACGATCGCCTACCTGACGGGCTCCGACAACTACCCCGTGATGCCGCTCACGCGCGCCGACGGCTTCCCCACCCACCACCTGCGCTCGATCGCGATGTGGCGCGACATGATGCTCGCCGGCGACGGCTGGGACCTGATCCACCTCTCCGGCGACGAGTGGCAAGCGCACGTGCAGTACACCGAGGAGCTGCTCGCGAGACTGGAGCCCGGCGTGCGCGTGCTGCCGAGCACGCACGTCGTGCACGGCATGGTCTCCTCCGAGGTCGACGGCGAGCTGAGCAGCTCGAAGGGCACGGCACAGCTCGTCGACGGACTGCTCGACGAGCTGGCGGCGCGGCCGGAGGTGCAGGCGCTCGCGCGTGAGGACGTCACGCTGCTCGGCGTCGACGACCTCGTCGCGATGACGGTGCTCGGCTTCTGCCTCGACAAGCCGGCCCCCAAGGGCCTCGTGATGCCGCCCGTGGAGGGCTTCCTCGACCCTGAGCGCAACACCGGCTGGCGGATCGCGCTCGCCTGGGCGAAGGCGTGGGACCCGGCCAACGACGGCGCGCCCGACCCGGCTCCGGACGACGCCGACTACCGCCACATCGTGCTGCAGGCGCAGATCCACCGCCGCAACCTCGCGGTCGCGCTGGACGGGCTCGACCTGCTCAAGTACGTCCGCTACGCGGGGCACCTGAGCGAGTGGTACCTCGCGGGCACCTACGCGCCGCGCGTTGGCCGCGTGATGCGTGCGATCCTCCTCAGCGGCCTCGGCGCGCTCGGCCTCGTGCGCGTGCCCACCCCGACCCTGGCGACAACATCGCGATGACCGACGACACGATGCCGACCGACGAGAACGTCCTCAACGAGCTCGACACCTATGGGCCCGCCTACATGCGCATCGCCGAGCGGCTCGGCGGCTACGACACGACCGGGCAGGACGCCGCGGAGATGGTCGAGCTGCTCGGCCTTCAGCCGGGCACGACGATCGTCGACGCCGGCTGCGGCTTCGGCCGCTACTGCGCCGCGCTGCAGGGACTGGGGATGGCGACGACCGGGATCGACATCTCGCCGGCCGCGATCGCGGAGGCGCAGCGCCGCTGCCCCGGCCCGCGCTACCTCGTGCTCGACCTGACGCAACCGCTGCCAGCCGACCTCGGCCCGTTCGACGTGCTCGTGAACGTCTACTCGTCGTACGGCTACGGCGCGACGGAGGCGGAGGACCTGGCGATGCTGCGCGTCTTCCACGGGCTGCTGAAGCCGGGCGGCTGGATCGTGATGCAGCTCAGCGACCTGGAGCGCTCGCGCTACCGGCTGAGAACGGACGAGGGCGTCGTCGTGCGAGACACGAACGGCGTGACCGAGACGCTCGACGTCGACTTCTCGACCGGCAGACTGCACGTCAGATACGAGCTCGGCGACGACGTCGTCCACTCGCGCATCCGCATGTACGAGAGAGAGGACCTCGAGCGCATGTTCGCCGAGGTCGGCTTCACGGACATCAGGGGCTACGGCGACTTCACGGGCGCGCCGAAGCGGCCGGAGGACCGGCTCGTGCTGGTGGCGCGGGCATGAGCAGGGTCGCCGTCGTCGTCGACGCCTACTCGACTGGCGCGAGACTCGCGCCGCGCTTCAAGGCTGCCGGCATCGACGTCGTGCACGTGCAGTCGAACCCGAGCGAGTCGCCGTTCTACATCGAGCGGCTGCGGCGCGAGGACTTCGTCGAGAACGTCGTCCACGAGGGTGACCTGGAGGCGACCGCCGCGCGCGTGGCGGCGCACGACCCGGCGTTCGTCGTCGTCGGCTCCGAGCCCGGGGTGCTGCTGTCCGACGCGCTGTCCGAGCAGCTCGGGCTGCCGTCCAACGGCAGCGAGCTGAGCCGCGCGCGGCGCGACAAGCACGAGATGGCGAACGCGCTGCGCCGTGCGGGCCTGCGCGCGGTGCAGGAGCTGAAGTCGGGCGACGCCGAGGAGGCGGTCGCGTGGGCGGTCGAGCGCGACGACTGGCCGGTCGTCGTCAAGCCGCTCGACAGCGCCGGCACCGACGGGGTTTCGCTGTGCGAGACGCCCGACGCGATCCGCACCGCCTTCGCCGACGTGCTCGGCCGCCCAAACGCGCTGCAGGGCGCCAACGAGCAGCTGCTCGTGCAGGAGATGTTGAAAGGCACGCAGCTCTTCACCGACTCGATCTCGTGGGACGGCGTCCACCACGTCTCCGAGGTCTGGCGCGACACGAAGCGCCGGATCCAGGGCAACCTCGCGTACGACTTCGAGGAGCTGCTCGACGCGCGCGGCGAGCAGCAGGACCAGGTGATCCCGTACGTGCACGCCGTGCTCGACGCGCTGGGGATCAGATACGGCCCCGCGCACACCGAGGTGATGCTCACGAAGGACGGGCCCGTGCTCGTCGAGTGCGGCGCACGCCTGCACGGCTCGATCCGCGACGACGTGATCGACCGCTGCACGCCCTCGCACGTCACGGTGACGGTCGACGCCTACCTCGACCCGCCGTCGGTCGCGCGCCGCGCCGCGCACCCGTATGAGCTGAAGGCCGCCTCGCGCTGCGTGATGCTGATCTCCCACCAGGCAGGCTGCGTGGTGTCCGACGCCGGCATGCGGGAGGTCGAGGCGCTGCCCGCGTTCGCGGGCTCGATCGCGATGGCGGAGCCGGGCGACGAGATCACGCCCACGATCGACCTCTTCTCCTGCCCGGGGATGATCTACCTCGTCGACCCCGACCGCGACGTGCTCAAGCGCGACTACGAGCGCCTGCGCAAGCTGGAGGAGACGGTCGGGCTCTTCGAGGTCGAGAGCCCGACTGTCACCGCCTAGGTCCTCAGATTAGAGTCAGTCTGAGCTGGCCGCCAGTGCCGTCTTCGACCGACCCCCCGCCGCCGAAGCGGACGTAGTTGTACACATCGCACGCGCCCGACCCCGGGAGATCGATCGGATCTATCGTGCGGGTTTCGTCCAATCTCAGTTCAGTGATTACTCCGCCGGCGCCGATCGTGGCGATCAGTCGAATCGGCTCGGTGGAGGTGCTTCTCGCTAGACAGGTAAATCCCCCTCCAGTGCCGGTCACAAAGCTGGCTCCGATGAGTAAGAAGGCGACGCTCCCTATGGCAGGTAGGGTCCCGGTGAAGGACTCATACGTCATGTGCCACGGGAGGGATTCCGCTAGAACTGACAGCAGAGTTCTGCATCCCCCTATGGATCCGGCCGCTTCTGTGATAGAGCCGACTAGTCCCTGGGCTACTTTCTGCAGGACAGCTTCGTGGAATCTCCCCGCGGCCGACGCGGAGCACGCGAGTCCGAACACTTCATCGTTGAAGTACGTTATGAATGGGTCCCACTGCACGGCGAAATCCTGATCGTCGAGCGACAGTCTGGTTGCCGATGCGCTCGCCGACACGAGCATGAGCGCGGCGACGAAGGCCGCGATGGCGAGCTTGCTGGGCTTGGGCATGGTGCGGAGCTCCTGACGTGACGGCCCCGGCCGAGGCACGGGGCGTGGGACGGGGCCGCACCGACATACGATCGCCAAACCCCCTGTCTAGGCGATCTTGCGCAGCGGTCGGCGGCGGCCCGTGCAGCCCCTGCCAGAATGTCGGCCCCACCGAACCGATGACGCACCTGTGCCGCCAGGCTACACCGCGACGAGCGCGACGACGACCGGCCGCGCCGCGGTCGCCGGATCGCCGAGGGAACACGCGCCGGGCGCTAGAGGTACGCGATCGAGGTCGGCACGCCGCCCAGTTCGTCGCGGATCTTGCGCAGCGTGGGGGCGAGGACGCTGTCCTCGCGCCAGCCGTAGCGGTCGAGCACGTTCTGGACCGAGGAGGCCTGCTCGGCGGAGACGACGTCGCGCTCGAGCGTCGCGCACATCTTGTGCACGCCCTCGACGACCTTCGCGGTCTCCCACGCGATGACGCCCTCGGCGTCGACCTCGATGAAGCCGTTATCGGCGAGGTAGCTCAGCTCGACGCAGCCGGCGCCGGCGTCGCCCCAGTTCCACGGCCCGCGGCGCAGGTAGTGGAGCGCCTCGGCGAGGTAGACGGCGACCATGTCGTCGAGCGAGCAGCCGGCGAGGCCGAGCCACGTCGGCGTGAACGCCATCGCGCTGCCGAACGCGTCGGCGATCGCCTCTTGCAGCGAGTACCACGGCTCGTGGCCGACATCCTGCGGGCCGACCTTGCCGGCGCGCGGGGTCTGCACCGCGTGCGCGATGTCGTGCCCGCGCATCCAGGTGATCAGGACGTTGCGGACGTCGACGCCCTCGGCGGGCTTGTGGCCGCGCAGGAGCGCCTCGCCGAGCGGCTTCGAGATGTGCTCGTAGCGCAGCCCGTAGACGTTGCGGAAGAGGATCGTCTTGTTGAAGACCTCGCCGTAGCCGGCGCCCTCGTCCTCTGGCAGGAAGTAGGCGAAGTGCTTCGGGAAGGCGTTGCTCTCGCCGCCCATCGCGATCAGGTCGGTCACCTGCATCGCGAAGATGCCGCCGACGGTCACGTCGGGCGTGCCGCAGTGGCCGTTGACCTCTTGGAGCACGGCGCCGGAGGAGGCGTCGAGCGCGGCGATCAGCTCGTCGCCCTCCGTGTGCGCCGTGCAGGCGACAACGGAGTGCAGCGGCGTGCGCGTCTTGTTGCGGAAGGTGCACATCGGACCGGCGATCACGGTGAGGTTCTGCGGCGTGGTGAG